>JANNUY010000483.1:0-20702 GCA_031414155.1 Acidobacteriota bacterium | reverse complement strand
ATCAAGTCGGCTTGCAACAAAATCATTTCGAGCAGGCCGTTGATGTTAATGCGCATCTTCGCTGACAACTCGACCATCGAGGTGTCGCCGCCCCAGCTATCCCATAACAAGCCGCGATCGGCGAGTTCTTTTTTCACGCGTTCGGCATTGGCATCGCCTTTATCAATCTTGTTGATAGCGACGATGACGGGTACGCCCGCGTCTTTTGAGTGAGCGATAGCTTCGATGGTTTGCGGCATGACGCCGTCATCAGCGGCAACGACGAGAATAACGATGTCGGTAACTTTCGCGCCGCGCGCACGCATGTTCGTGAAGGCTTCGTGGCCCGGCGTGTCGAGAAACACAATGCGGCGTATGTCGTTGGCGTCTTCAGGATTCGTCACCTGAACCGAATAAGCGCCGATGTGTTGCGTGATGCCGCCGGCTTCGCCTTCGGCCACGCGCGCCGAGCGAATCGCGTCGAGCAAGCTGGTTTTACCGTGGTCTACGTGACCCATCACGGTGACGACCGGCGGACGATGATCAGTGTCATCCATCGCATCGGGCGTGATCTCAAATTCGGTCTCGACAATCATGTCTTCGAATTCGCCGAAAGTGATTTCCCAGCCATAATACCGGGCGATCTCTTTGGCAAGATCGGGGTTCATGGTCTGGTTGATGGTGGCGAGCAGTCCGCGCTTCATCAACTCGCTCACGATGTCGCGTGGCTTGGCGTCAATCTTCTCGGCGTATTCGCGCACAGTGATGCCTTCGACCATTGTCACCGGTTTGAGTTCCGCTGGAATCTGGCGCGCTTGCGGAGCAGCTACGGCTTGTTGCGGGCCGCCGCGCCGGAAAGCCTGCCGGTTATCGCCCGGATCAGGTTTAACGTCTTTGCGTCCTGTGTTACGGCCTTTGTGGCGCGCGTCAGGCGGCGGTACGTAAGTGTGAAGTTGCGGCTTTCCTGATTCGAGAATATGGCGCGGACGTTCGCCCGGACGCCCCGTTTGTCCAGCGGGAGCCGCTACTCCGCGAGGCGCAGGGCGCGGTGGTGGCGGTGGCGGCACAAACGGTTTGGCCGGAGCCAGCCTGATAACGTTGGTGCGATTCGACGGCGGAGCAGGCGCGGCCTGTCTGGGCACAGGTGCCGGTGCTTTTGCCACGACGGGCGGCGGGGCAGGCGCTGGTGCTTCCGCTATCGGAGCAATTGGCGCAGGGGAAATCAGAGCCGCGGGGATTTCGAGCCGGGTGACTTTGTGTGCGGCTTCTCCTGCGACAACAGGCGTAGTGATAGCCGTGGTAGCAGGAGCAGCAACAGGCGCTTCGGCGATTATGGGTTCGGCAACTGGGGGGGCGACAAGCACAGGCTCGACCGCTACGGGAACCGCAGCCACCGGAGCCGGAGCTATAGCAGGCGGCGGTGTAAGGGTGCGAACCGTAGTCTCAGCCACAGGCACACTGGGCGCAGGGGCCACGGGTGCGTGGGCTACCGCAGGCGCTGCCGCTTGTTCAACCGGTTGCTGAACCTGCTCGACCGGTGCTTCGGGCTCAACTCCGACGGGCGGCGTCGCGTGCTTGATCAAACGCGCTCTGCCCGGCTGGGCCGCTTGTTCTTTTTTAGGGAAATATTGTTCGCGGATTTTATTCGCGATGGCATCGTCGAGCGTGTTTGAGGGTACGCTGACAATGACTCCAAAACGCCGAGCATCTTCGATAACCTTGCGGTTTTCGAGCTTAAGTTCTTTCGCTAAATCGTAAACTCTAACCTTACCGGTGAGAACTGCCATTGATATCAGAATCCTTCCAGAAAAAACCAGCACATTGCAGCGGGTATGGCTTGTAAGAAGTAAAAGCCATTGCGCGCAAGAAGATCAAGGCTGGATTTTTCTGTAGCTCGCACGTGCGAGCCGCAGCATTCCAATCAGCTTATCTCATCTGCGCTCCCGGTAATTTAGCTGGTAAAGAACCACGCATTGCCGCAACGTAAACACACGCTTTAGTTAAGCGCGACACTCGCGGCCACACGATAGTGGCAAAATCGAATCTTCCCTTACTCATTTCCGCTGCCCCTGCTTGCTCATAAAATCGCTCCCACGTGGCTTGTTGATGTTTTAGGGCATACGCGACAACCAAATCTCTTTGCGTTCATCAGGGCTTTCGTACGAGCTATTGCTCAGTTGTCGTGTCTTCCGTCGTCTCTTCAGCGATGGAATCTATGGAATCTGTTGCAACTTCCGCAACCTCTTCCGTTTCTGCGACCGTTACTTCTTCTACTTCAGCAGATTGATCCGTCGTCGCGGCTTCTTCATCAACTGCCGCATCATCAACTGCCGCATCATCACCTGCCAACTCAGAGGTTTCGGCATCATCAACACCTTCCGCTTGAGCGCCTTCCTCTTGCTCGGCTGCCGCGAAACGTTCGCGGCGTGCGGCGGCGATTTCCTGCGCGGTTTCGAGCAGGTCTTCCGCTTCGTCTACGCTGAGATCGAGCCAGTCGCAGATGTCGTCAATCTCTGTTTCAGCAAGCTGTTCAATGGTCTCGACACCGTGTTCGGCAAGCGCTTCAGAATCGGAAGGCGTAATGCCTTCGATAAACGTGAGCGGCACAACTGGAGCCGACAACATCTGCTCCATCTGCGAAGCGATTTCGCGCTTCATCTCTTCTTCGCTGCGGATGTCAATATCCCAACCGACTAAGCGCGCGGCTAACCGCACGTTTTGGCCGCGCTTGCCAATCGCCAAAGACTGTTGTTCGGTTTCGACGGTTACTTGCAATTTGTGCGCTTCAAAATCCAGCACGGTCACTTTGCTGACTTTGGCGGGCGACAACGCATTGGCCGCGAAAATCGCTGGGTCTTCTGACCATTCGATAATGTCAATTTTTTCGCCGCGCAATTCGCGGATGATGGATTGGACGCGCGAACCTTTCATCCCTACGCAAGCGCCCACCGGATCAACGTCGCGTTCGTTCGACATCACAGCGATTTTGGCGCGGTCGCCGGGTTCGCGGACGGCGGCTTTGATGAGTACTGTGCCGTCATAAATTTCGGGCACTTCCATCTCGAACAACCGTTTGAGCAATTCGGGACTCGTGCGCGAAACCTCGATTTGTGGGCCGCGCGATTCGCGGTTGACGTTGTGCAATACGCAACGAACCCGTTCGCCCTGCGTGAAAGTTTCGGTGCGCGATTGTTGCGACTTGGGCATTACGGCTTCGATGTTGTTGCCCATGTCTATAATCAGCTTGCCGCTCTCGAACCGCTTGACCGAACCGTTAATCAGTTCCCCCAGTTTGACGATGTATTCTTCGTAAACGTTATTGCGTTCGGCTTCGCGGACTTTCTGCAAAATGATCTGCTTGGCGGTTTGCGCGGCGATGCGTCCGAGGTCTTCGACCGGACGCGGCAATTCGAGCATGTCGCCGGGTTCCGCGCCTTCGCCGACTTCGACGTTGGCTTCTTCGACGGTCATCTCGCGCGCCGGATCGGTGACTTCGGCCATCACGGTTTTGATGGCATAAAGCTCAATCTTCCCAGCTTCCAAGTCGTAGCGCGCGTGCAAATCTTCGCCCGTGCGAAACTGTTTGCGCGACGCCGTGACGACGGCATCTTCGAGGGCGCTGATGATGACTGCCGGGTCAATCTTTTTCTCTTTACTCAGCAGTTCGATGTTTTGGGCGATGGAACTCAGATTCATTGTTCGTAGTGGCTAGTGGCTAGCGGCTAGCGGCTAGTGGGAAAACGTCACCCCAATAAAGCCAAGTCGCGCCATACATATTCAGTTTTAGTTACGGTTCGATTTCTACGTTTGCTTTTGCGATCTGCGCCAGCGGCAGCCGGTGCTGCTTGCCGGTTTCATCCTCAAGAATAGCGACGGGTTCCTCCGCTTTATCTAACCTGATCAGTTTGCCGTGAAAGTTGCGCTGCCCGTTGAGCGGACTTTCCAGCTTGATGTGAGCGGGCAATCCGGCAAACCGTTCGTAATCAGCCGCTTTGTAAAGCCCGCGATCCAAACCGGGCGAAGCGACTTCGAGCAGGTATTTGGCGGGAATGAAATCTTCCACATCCAGATGCAGACTCAACCTTTCGCTGACCCGCGCGCAATCTTCCACCGTGACTCCGCCTGGTTTATCAATGTAAACCTGCAAGATCGGCTGGCGTCCGCCCGCCATTTCGACGTGTACGAGTTCAAGTTCAAGGCGCGTAACCACCTTTTCAACTAATTCTTGAACGCGCAGATCAAGTTTCAACGGACGAAGACTCCTGACGACGACTACTTGGGATACGAAGCGAGGTTTGCGTGAAGGCCAGAATCAATTTCTGACAAAACCAACCTCAAAAAGATAAAAAAGGCGGGCACGACCGCCCACCTTGAGTAAGCGGGATACTAGCCGAAAGGTATTTTTCACGCAAGCTGGCTTTTTCTCGGCATGTTTATGCCCGGCTTATGCATGGTCGGTGCTGTCTCACATTAGAAATAAGGCTGGGGGGGAAATTTTTCGTGCAATCTGTTCGTAGTTGCGCGATATTCGCGCCCGTCACAAGCATCCTTTGTTAATCCAGTTAATTCAAGCTCGGACCCAAGTTTTGACGAAGCTCTGAGCCGCCATTTTCCCCTGCTTGGCACATCACACACCATCATAGGAGTAAGTAAGGGATGCAAGTCACCACCGATCACGAACGCTTGACGTTGTCAGATTCTTCCAGCGGCAGTTGGCTGCTGGCCGGAGCCATTGTGTTAGTCGGACTCTATTTTACGTTTAATGGATTAGCGATTTATCTGGGCTTTACGCGCGGACACCTGCAAGCGGCGAATACGTTTTTGATGCTGGGCACCAGCGCACTCGCCATCGGCCTGTCACTCATACACATTTCGTCCAACCTGCAAACCGTGTTTGAGCCGAAACGCAACCGCGTAATCGTCCAGAAAAAGCGGCTGTTATTCTCAGCGCCTCCGCAGGAATTTGCGTTTCAGGAACTATCACGGCTGGAAATCGGCTCGGCTGAAGAAGTGCCAACGCCTGACACCAAGCATCGTTATGCCTTGCGTCTGGTCACCGTTGAAGGCAAGCGCATTCCGCTCTGTCAGGCGTCGTATAAAAGCCAAAAGCCTTACGAAGAGGTCTTGGCGCAAACCCGCCGCTTCCTGAATGATTACGGCCTAATGATCTGATGATGATGATTTGATGATGGCCTGAAAATGCTTTGAGTTAGTCCGCGAGGCACGGTGCCAGCGGATTGAGCCAATGAATAATGACGTTGACCTGTCGGCGAATGTGCGTGGGCAAGGAAGTCACTTTGGCCTGATCCTGCGTCTGAAGAAATTCGAGCGCGCAATCCAGCGGAGCCAGCAAAGGATTGCCCGCCAGCCGTCCGATCAACACTTTCGCCAATCGCTGATGCCCCAGGGCTGCTGCCATCTGCAAATACTGCGCTTCCAGTTCATACCAATCCTGCAAAGGCGTACGGCGACCCCATTGAATGCCGTGCTGCCAATGGTCTTTGGCATTGAACACGCGCCCCTGTTCGAGGCTTTCCAGAAAGCGCTGCATGAACGTCAGCGCCATTTGATAGGTCGCGGCGACATCGTTAGGCCGGAGTTCGAGTGTGCGTTGATAACTTTTGGCGGCGTCTTCCTGCCGCCCCATCGCCGCCAGCGCAAGGCCGCGATTGAACCAGACTTCAGGATAATGCGGAGCCAAATCCAGCGCCGTGTGATAACCAGCCATAGCCTCGGCTGGACGCCCCAGATAGGTTAAAAAATTCGAGAGCCGTAACCAGTTTTCTGGCACGGTCGGATTAATTTGCGCTATGCGTTCATAGCATTCCAGCGCGGCTTCTGCCTGATTTACCTGGCACAGGGCGTTGCCGTATTCGCACCACGCCTCGGCATCGTTCGGCCTTTGTTTCAGCGCACGTTCAAAGCTCGCACAGGCCGCCGGATATTGCCGCAAGCTGACATAAGCCCGCGCTTGATAAAGCAACGCTTCGCCATGTTGCGGCAGGTAATTCAAAGCACTGGCACAACAGTGCGCGGCTTGTTGATAAAGTTCGAGTTGGCAGAGCGCCCGCGCAAAGCACACCCAGGCTTCGGCGTTTTGCGGACGCAGCGTCACCGCGCGTTGCAAGGATTGGGCGGCTTCCGGTACGCGTTGCAGTTCGATCAACGCCGCGCCGCGATAGTGCCAGACCGTGCTGTTTTCTGCATCCATCCGCAAGGCCTGCTCAGCGCAATCCAATGCCTTTTCGTATTGCTGCCCGTTCAGATAAGCGAGCGCGTGTTCACCCCAGCTTTCGGCCTGCATCCTTTCGGCCTGCATCTTTTCGGCCTGCCTGTGGGGCGTCGCTGACAGTTTGCCGGATTCGCGCGTGCGCGGTTTTTTCTCGGCGTTTTTTTCGGATTGCGGCAATTTCACTACCAGCGTATGCAACGCGGCGGCGGCTCCCGTCGTACCGCTCAAATTCAGCGGACCACTGGGCGTAACTTTCGGTTCCGCAGCCGCAGGTTTTGCCGTAGCGACTGCTGGTTTCGCCTCAGCAAGAGGCAGAGAAAGTAGTTCAACTACAGATGCATTGACCGCAGGCGCATCATTGCTGGCGGCAGCTCGATCAAGCATGTTCCAAAAGGTCGAGAAACGGGATTTCTTTATCGGATCGCTCAGTTCACTCATCAGGGGCCTCCCACGAAAGCGGATCGGGTATGTTGCGGGAAACTGGATTGCTTAAACGCTAAGGCTGTCTTCGTGAAAGGCGGGATGAAGCGAGACAGTCGAGAAACCGTAACGACCTGCTGAAGTCAGTAACGGCGCGTTTAAGCGGTTCACCTTCGCCTTTATGTGGTTTCAGGTAAAAATACTTACTATCACTTTTTGTCTTACAAGAGCAGCGTATCGGGCCTACGCTTGCGTCAGACGGAGTACTAGGCCGACAAGCCCAGCAAATGCCTAGTCATTGCGTGCCGTTGGCAGTTAATACCTAGCAGCTACGCGTTATTGGCAGTCAACGCCTAATCATTATGTGCCACAAGCTGTAATTTTTACCCACTTTATCCACTCTCAATATCAGAGGAGTAATTCCCGACGTGTAATTCTCGGCGGGTAGTCTATTCCTTATGTATGACTGCTGGTTGTCAAGAGCAACCAGTTTATCCTTTCAACGAATTTGTGAACGGTGTTGGTGGAGATGGCGATGAAGCATTGCCCGAAGTGCCGAATTTATTACCCTAACGCGCAAGTCTTCTGTAACGAAGACGGCGCGATTCTTTCGCTCAAAGATCAGTATGGGTTAAACGGACGCATCATTAACGACAAATACCTGATCGAAGCTCTCGTCGGCATCGGCGGGATGAGCGCCGTGTATTGTGCGCAACAATTCGGCGTCGTTCGGCGCGTAGCCTTTAAAGTTCTCTTGCCACACCTCGCCGCCAACAACGAAAAGATGGTGAGCTTTTTCGAGCGCGAAGCCCGCACCGCTGGACGCCTGCTGCACGAAAATATCGCGACGGTCTTTGACGCAGGCCGCACCGAGGACGAACTCGCTTACATCGTAATGGAATGGCTCGACGGCATTACGCTGGAAGACGAGTTGCGCAAGAAAGGCACGTTCAGCCTCGAACGAACCTCTTTTCTGTTAAAACAAATTGCCGGAGCGCTCGACACGGCGCATACGCAAAAAGTAATTCACCGCGACCTCAAGCCCAGCAACATCATGCTCATCAAACGCCCCGACGGTGAAGAGCAAGCCAAGGTGCTGGATTTCGGGTTGGCAAAAATTTCTACCGAAGCCGCCGATCTGGTTTCGCACGCCGTGGGCACGCCGCATTACGCCAGCCCTGAGCAGTTTCAACTCGGCAGCGAAATTGACGCGCGCACTGACATCTATTCGCTGGGCGTCATCCTTTATCAATTGCTTTCGGGTCGTTTGCCTTTCAGTTCGGCTTCGATTCACGAAGTCATTAAGCTGCACATGCTTGAGATGCCGCGCCCTATCCGCGAATTACGACCTGAGTTACCAGCGGGCATCGAAGAGTTGTTGCAACGAATGATGGCGAAGACGCCACACTATCGCCCGCAAACTGCGCGCGAAGTCGCGCAGTTATTCGATCGTGCGTGCCAGAGTCATAAAGAACTATCACAAACAAATACCGGCAGTTCGACTTTTGTGGACAGCGACTTGCTTGGCGACATCTCGTTGATGGAAGGCCTGATACGCAATGAAACAGGAAAGCCCCAACACTTTCGCCGCACAGGCGACTTGACTAGCACGGCGTCTCAACGCCCGATGACCGCCTCGGGCGCATTCGCCAGTGCAGTTGCACCCGCCCAACAATTCACATCGCCGCCGCCTTCACCGCCGCCGGCCTTCGCCTCTGCCAATCAGGAAACGCGCCCGCAATTCAACCCGCAACTCGCAGCGCAACTAAATGGGCAAATGGGCGCGCAACCCGGTACCAGTCCGCTGCCTGGCTTCACGGTGAGTTACTCGAACAGCAATCAAACCGTACCGGTAACGATGCCCACGCTCAACACTAGTCAAGGAGTAGCGACCGCGCCGGGACCTAATACGGCATCGTCCAACGAAGCATCAGGTGACACCAAACACACCATTACGCTGGCGATGCCGCGCGTTTCATGGATGAAGGCCACGCTCGTACATTGGAGCAAAAAACCCATTGCGCTGACGAGTGTGGCGCTAGCGGCCTTGGTACTTTTCGTGGGCTATAAGTTTTCCCATCCAGCGATCACGATGGCGGCCACTGACACGATTCTGGTCGCCGATTTTCTTAACACGACGAAAGAGGAAGTCTTTGACGGCGCGCTGCGGCAGGCGCTAACCGTGCAACTGGCGCAAACGCCTTACCTGAATCAACTGCCCGAAGACAAAGTACGCGAGACGCTCAAATACATGAGCCGTCAGCCCGGTGAGCGACTGACGCGCGAAGTCGCGCGTGAAATCTGCCAGCGGCAAGGCGTCAAAGCTCTGATCGTCGGCAACATACAGGGTAACGAACCGCAATACACACTGACGCTCGAAGCGCTCAATACACAAAACAATTCCGTGCTGGCGCGTTCCGTGAAACAGGCTGCCACACACAATCAGGTCATCAAGGCGCTGGATAAAGCCACCGTGGAATTGCGCGAAGCCCTGGGTGAATCGCTGCATTCCCTTCAGAAATTTAATAAACCCAGCGAATACGCCACGACCGCATCGCTGGAAGCCTTAAAGGCTTATTCCGCCGGGCGCGAAGCCAACACGTTCAAAGGCAATCTCACCGAGGCGCTTTCGTTTTATAAACGCGCCGCCGAACTCGATCCTTATTTTGCATTGGCTTATGTGGGACAGGCTTCGCTCTATGCGAATCAGGGGCAATCCGAACTCAGCGCGCAAGCCGCCGAACGCGCTTTCGCCTTGCGTGATCGCGTCAGCGAACAGGAAAGAGTGACAATCAATACGCTCTATTATCTGGCCGTAACCGGCGAAGTAGATCAGGCCATCGAAGCCTTCGAACTCGCGCGGCAAACTTATCCGCGCACGATCAGCCCACCCACCAATCTTGCGGTGTGTTACGGGCGACTGGGCAAATTCGACGAAGCCTTGCGCCACGCAACTGATGCCAATCAACTTGATCCGCGCAACTCGATTCCCTACTCCAACCGCGCGGAACTGCTCATCCGGCTGGGCCGTTACGACGAAGCGGGCCAGGTCTTAGAAGCGGCGGCGCGACAAAAACTCGACCGCCCCTACTATCACGCGTTGCACTATCAACTGGGTTTTCTCAAAGCCGATGCGACCCTGATGCGGCAACAAATCGAATGGGCAACCGGCAAGCCCGACGAATATCGCGCCTATGAATGGCAGGCCCAAGCCGCTGCCGCACAAGGCAAACTGCACGCCGCCGGTGCCTTCGCCCGACGCGGCAGCGAGTTAGCCATACAAAAAAATTTGAAAGAAGCCGGTGCCGCGATGTTGATTGCTTACGCCGCGCATTCCGTCTTGACCGGTACGCCGGAACAGGCCGCCCAGCAGTTAAATGAAGTGTTGGCGAGTTCGCCCAATTTATTCAAACGGTTCACGATCGGCACGGTCGCGCCTTACGCCACGGTGGTGCTGGCCTTGAGCGGACAAACCGACACCGCGCAACAAATCGTAGACGAAGCCGCGCAATCCCAACCGCGCAACACGCTGGCGCAAAACCTGTGGCTGCCGACCGTCCGCGCCGCTATCGCACTGAAGAAAAATAACCCCGCCGCCGCGCTCGAAGCCTTGCAAGTCACCCGCAACTATGAAGCCGCTGGCATGTTTTATCCGAACTGGTTGCGCGGTCAGGCTTATCTGCGGCTCAAGCAGGAACGGGAAGCGGCGGCTGAATTCGAGCAAATCCGCACGCAACGCGGCTGGGATGCTTTCTCGCCCCTTTATCCGCTGGCACAACTCGAGCTGGCGCGCGTTTATCGTTTACGCGGCGACAAGACGCTGGCGCGGCAGGCCTATGACGAATTTTTCGCCGCTTGGCGCGACGCAGACGCCAGTCTGCCCACATTACTCAATGCACGTAAGGAGGCCGCAACGCTTTAGTTAGGTTGAAAGTAATTTGTGACGATCGGCGTTTCCCTCACGCTCGACGGTTTCGCTTCCGTTAAAAAATTCCCCTCGTCCACACGCCGTTGGCTCCCCCACTAACTAACGGTTGACCCCTGATTCGGTGAGCGGTCATTAAGAGTACTCCCCCCCTTTTCTACTCGAAATAACCGCCCACGCACTCTACGATAATTGCGCTTTGCCTGTGCCTGCTTTCGTAGTTTGTACCCTCCAGCTCAGGACTCTTGTCGGCTTTGCGTTTCTGTCAAGCCGCAAGTTACCGGGTATAGGTGATTGGTGATGAAATACTGTGGCAAATGCAATCGCACCTACGGTGGCGCTCAAACCCTGTGTCCCGTAGACGGCGAAAAATTGTCGCTCAAAGATTTATATGGCTTCGTCGGCGAACTCATCGCCGATAAGTACATGGTGCATGAGCTGACGAATATCGGCGGGATGAGCGCCGTGTATCTCGCCCAACAAATCGGCGTGGATCGCCGCGTTGCGTTCAAAATCCTGCTGCCCAACGTGGCAGCCAGCAATGCGAACCTCGCGCGCTTATTCGAGCGCGAAGCCAAAACCGCAGGCAGGCTTTCGCATGAAAACGTCGCTACGATTTACGACGCCGGACATACGCCGGAAGGCGTGCCTTACATCGTGATGGAATGGCTCGAAGGCCAAACACTGGAAAAAGAGATGGAAGGCGGTAAGCCACTGAGCTTTGAGCGCATTACTTATTTGTTGCGCCAGATCGCTTCAGCGATTGACGCGGCCCATGCGCTGCGCATCATTCACCGCGACCTTAAACCCGGTAACATCATGTTGGTGCAACGCTCAGAGGCGCGCGGTCACGATCAAGTCAAAGTCGTAGATTTCGGCCTCGCCAAAGTCGCAGGAGCACAAGCCACTGACTTGCAGGTCTCTGAAGCGGTAGGTACGCCAAATTACGCCAGCCCCGAACAGTTTCAGACCGGCGCCGATATTTGCCCGCGCTGCGATATTTATTCGCTCGGCGTCTTGCTTTACCAGATGTTGACCGGACGGTTGCCGTTTCGGGCTACTTCGATTGCTGAGGCCGTACGCGCGCATTTGCTCGAAACTCCGCAACCGATTTCACGCTTCCGCCCCGATTTACCCGCCGCGATTGAGATGATCATCAATCGCATGCTCGCCAAGACGCCGCATTACCGCCCAGCCAGTGCTGGCGAAATCGCCGATCTGTTCGAAGCTGTGTTGGCACAGATGCGCGGCGGCGTCATGAATTCCGCACGTTCTCATCAATCACACTATCACCAGGGAGGCTCTCCCCCATTACGAGCCCTTGCGGTGCCTACCGCGAATACCGCACCTATCATGCAAACTCATCAACCCCACCTAACCACCCCAACCGCCCCAACCGACGACGCTCCGAGCTATTCGCTCGAAGAACTCTTCCGTCCGGTTCATGACAACAGCTCTTCCAGCTTCTCTTTCGCACCGCGCACCATTGACAGCCAAGACATTGGACTGTCGAACAGCGGACATCAAAGAGGCACGTACACTGACCATTACGACCACAGACACGACCACGGGCACAACCAGGGACAACCGCAACGTTCCGGCCAGCCTAATGCAGGCAGTTATAGCCAGGGACGTGCCCCTGCGGGACCAACGCCTGGACGGCCCGCTTCGGGCCAGATGCAGGTGAATAACTCTGGCAACGCGCGTCATAACACGACCGTGCAACCCATCACCGCGCCCATCGTGAATCCGGCGATAGGCGGCGGGCTGTCGTTTTCTTCACTAAGCGACTCGCTGCCCGGCACGCGCCGCCAACAAGTGATGGCGGTCGTCGCTATCGTGCTGTCGCTGGGCTTATGCTTGGCGCTGTTTATGACGCGCGAAAAAACCGTGGCCAACCAACCGGTGCAAATTCAAACCCAGGCGGTTTTATCGAGAAGCTTACCCAGCAAGTTATCCTCTCGCTCTGAACCGACTGACCAGACAGCGCCGTCGCCCCCGACGACCACCACCGCTTCAACTGCCTCATCCGCATCCGAAACTTTGACACGCTAAGACCGCGTACCTCAGCATCTTTGACGGCTTTTACCAACACGCACTGAAGACAGTGCCCTGAAAGGTTCGGCATGAAGTATTGCCCACAATGCCACCAGACGTTCGACGAACTGGAAAATGTCTGCCCTAACGACGGCACGATTCTTTACCTGCAAGACCTGTTGCATCTGGTCGGATGCACCATCGCCAAAAAATACGTCGTCGAACAGCTCGCCGGCATAGGCGGAATGAGCGCCGTCTATCGCGCCTATCACCGCGAGATGGCACGCCCGGTCGCACTTAAAATTCTCTTGCCGCATCTCACGCTCAACGATCCCGACATGGTTCGTATGTTCGAGCGCGAAGCCCGTGCCGCCGGACAAATCAATCATCCGAACGTCGCTACGATTTACGACAACGGGCGCACATCGGAAGACCTGGTCTATCTGTCTATGGAATGGCTTGAAGGCCATACGCTCGAAAAAATCATTCGCCAAAACGCGCCGCTCCATTGGGAAACCACCGCGCTGTTGCTGGAACAAATTGCCGCTGGCCTCACCGCCGCGCATCAATGCCGCATCATTCATCGTGACCTGAAACCCGGCAACATCATGGTTTTGCCGCAAGCCAATGGTTCAATGCAGGTCAAGATTCTCGATTTCGGCATCGCCAAAATCGCCGCGACCGAGGCAGACAATTACGTCTCGACGGCCGTCGGCACCGTGCATTACGCCAGCCCTGAACAGATGATTCCCGGCAACGCGATTGACGCGCGCACCGATCTTTACGCACTCGGCGTGGTGATTTACGAAATGCTCACCGGACGTTTACCGTTCGAGGGAAACTCCGTTGCCGCACTGGTTCGCCAGCACTTGCTCGAACCGCCGATGCCGCTCAGTTTCAACCGTCCCGACGCGCCCATCGCCATCGTCGAACTCGTCGAACAAATGCTCGCCAAAAAACCGGTGGGCCGTCCTGCCAGTGCGCAAGAAGTCTGGTCGCGCTTTGCTCAAGCCCTACGCGCAAGTAAGCCCCGCCCAGCCTCTGCCACCCCCTTCACCGATGTCTCGCCCACGGTAAGGGAGATAGTGACTGAATACATTATCGCACCGACGCAGGCAGCATTTGCCCCGGCATCTGGCCCCGCACCGGATCCCGCACCGACCAACGAAGCATTAAGCCTCGCGCCTAAGCACGAAATGCCCAGCGAATCCCGATGGGAAGCCCGCGATCCCACATATGCTGCGTTTCAACCGCCTGCCCACGAAGCCGATTTCGATGTGCGCAATTTGTTTGCACAAGCTCCGGCAGGCCAGTCCTCCCAAAAGGTTAACAATGAGATTGGCAGCGAGGTTTACGATGTACGCGCCATCCCTATCGTTCACGCCACTATTGCACCGCGCCGTTTTAGTCGCACGGCAGCGGGCGGGCTAGCCTTGTTGCTGTGCCTCATTTTAATCGCAGGCTGGCGGCGCTCACGCCGTTCCGCTCCACCTCCCGCCGCACCAGCCGATTCATCCGTGAAGCGCGACGCGAACCCCATAACCACGGCTTCGCAAGCTGCGTTGCAGGCGCTCACCCAAGCGCAAAGCCTCTAGCAAACCGCCTTCGTGCAATGGGAAACCACCGACGCCGACCTGCCCGTCGTCAAAGCCTCTCGCCCGGCCCGCGCCGCCATGCGCTAAAGCTGAATTATTGAGTGCTGCGCCATACCCATTCCCGAAAGAAAATTTTTCGACTATACGCCCGCCTTTTCGCTCTAAGCGCAGGCTGACGACGAGACAGCACACGTAAGCTGCCGAAAAGACGGCTTGACGCCATGCGAAAAATGCGGAAATTAAGCTGACCGAATACAGTGCGATTGGTTTTATGGAATTCAGCGACGACCAGCTAATCGAACAAACTCTGGCAGGCGAAACCGATGCGTTCAGCGCGTTGGTGCATCGCTGGGAACGCCAGATATATGGGCTATCTTTTCGCATGCTGGGACGCGATGAAGACGCGCGCGATATTTGCCAGGAAACCTTTCTGGCGGCCTTTCGCAATCTGGGCAAATTTCGCGGTGACGCGAAATTTTCGTCGTGGCTTTATCGCATCGCTTTGAACGCCTGCCATACGCGGTTGCGCAAACAGGGCACGATGCCCGCGCATTCGATAGATCAGGAAACTGAAGACGGGCGCAAGTTTGAGTTGCCTGACTTACTGAGCGAGAGCGTGCCGGATCGCTTGCATCACGATCAGCGCGCGCGAATGGTACGTAAAGCCTTGCAAGCCTTGCCTGCCGAAATGCGCCAAGTCATCATCATGAAGGAATATCACGAAATGACTTTCGCCGAGATTGCCGACGTAATGCAGACGCCCGTGAGCACGGTCAAGTCGCGGCTTTACACCGGCTTGCAACAGATGCGCGCGCGCCTAGAAAAACAACGCGCAGTAATTTGAAGGCGATACGTTCGGGCATTCGCCATACTTTGGGCAGATTTTTAGTTTATGGGAATGGACGCTATGAAAATCGAATTCTCCAAACAGGAAGGCAAAAATAAAGGCAACTGTGAACGCCACGAGGAACTGCTTGATTACCTTTACGAAGAAACGTCGAGCCAGCAAACGGCGGCTTTCGCGCAGCACTTGGATGAGTGCGCGACGTGTATGACTGAGTTGCACAGCCTGCAACGTTTGCGCACCGACCTGCGCGCGTGGGACATGGTCACGACGCCTGCGCTTGAGATCGTGATTCCGCGCTCGCCATGGCAAGCCTTGAAAGAATGCTTCACGCTGTTCCCGTTGTGGGGACGCGGCGCTTTTGCGTTGAGCGCCGCCGCCGCGACGTTGCTGATGGCCTTCGGAGCTTTTAGCCTGATGCGAGGCACAATAGCTCCGGCCACCGTAGCGACGCTTCCTGCTACCGCTACCGTCACGCAGGCCGGCGCGCTTTCGCCGGAAATTAAAGCGCAAGTTGAAGCGCAGGTTTCTGCCACCGTCTCGAAAGCCGTCGAGCAGGCCCTGCAACAAGAACGCCAAACGCTGCGCGCGCAACTGGCAACGTTTGAATCACGTAACGCCGAGCAACAGGTGCGCGTACAAACCGTCGCGCGCCAACTGCGCGAACTACAAACGCGCCACAACGCTTTGCTGGCTGAACAACAACCTTCGCTGCGCCGCTTGATGGCTAATTACGGCGACGCCAGCAATGTCGACAATGCCGACATGAAAGATAACTAAGGGCGCTAATAATCATGCGCAAGTCGCAACTCTCCCAATTCAAAGTTTTGCTTTTCGGCGCGCTGTGCCTGTGGCCGGTGGGCGTCGGCGCACAGCCACGCCCAGTTGAAAAAGCAGAGAAAGTAGAAGTGAAAGCCGAGCAGTTACGCGCCCCAGAGATGCGTATCAAAGACCCGCGCGCGTTATTTACGCCACAGGAACAGCAACTGGTTGTTTATGGATTGGGCAATCCCATCGCGCAACTGTTGATGTTGCGCGAACTGGACAAACGTTTTCCCTTGTTGCCACGCCAACGTTTTGAGTTACAAAACCTGAGCCGCGAAGTTACGCCCAAGCTAAACGAGTTGCGCGGCAAACGCGCGCGACAGGAACGCGCGTTGGAAGAAGCGACTTACGGCGCGCATTTTGACGCCGCCGCAATTGAAGTCCTCGCTGACGAATCGGCTGCCACGCAAGAAGAATTAGCCAAGCTGCAAGGCGTGACTGAATTACGCCTGCTGCAAATATACGCGCGTAACAATCCTCGTCGAGTGCGCACTGCCCGCGCTTTCATCGAAACGCTCCTCCGTCCGCAACCGCAACGCCCCTTGCCGCAACTTCTGCTTGCACGTCCTAACGCTGGCCCGATGCGTTTTCTCGCTGAATTCTTTGGCGATAACTGGGACTTAATCGTTCCGGGTTTCGGCAATCCGGCGGCGTTCTTACTCATCCTCAATCAACTCGAACTCACGCCTGAGCAAAAAGTCGAACTGAAAGCCTTGTCGCAAAGCGTACGCACCGAGTTGCAAAAAGAGTTGCAGGAACGCAATCAACAACAAGCCGGGCAACAACAAGCCGGGCAACAACAAGCTGGGCAACAACAAGGCAATCGTGAACCCGCTGACACCGAAGAGCCTGAGCTTCAGCCTTCGCGTCAGGAGATGGTGCTGCAAATCGTAGCCGCTAACGCCGCGCGCCAGGGTCGCCAACTGAAACGGCAAGCCCGCATCGAAACGCGCATCCGCCAAATCATGCAACCCAAACAATGGGACACTTACGTCACGCTGCTGCGCGGCCTCGCGGGCGCAGGCGCAATCCCGATGTTGCCCAACGCAAACGGCAAAAAAATGATGCGGCAACCTGACGCCTTACGCCCGCAACCGCCTGTACCCGAAACCGAGTAAGCCGTTGGCGTTTGCTGACAAACTGAGTAAATTGCGCAGGCTGTTCCTTTTCTGGAACGGCCTTTTTGTTTATGCCTTTCACCGCTGAAGAAAAACTGTTGTTGAGCGGATTCCTGCCCACTGCCGCCTGTCACGCGCGGTTGCAATCACTTGTGCCCGCCGTGAAGGATTGGCCTGCGCTCGTGCAACGCGCTGAAACGCTGTTGCTCACGCCTTTATTGCGCGCCCAACTCGCACAAATCGGATTGCTCGAAACTTTGCCCGAAGCTGTGCGGCTTCGTTTGGCAACGGGGCAACAAGTCTGGGCGGCGCGCGCGCTGGCTTATGCCCACGAAGCGCGCCGCTTGCTCCTCGCTTTGTCTGACGCAGGCATCGCCGCCCTGCCGCTCAAAGGCGCAGCTTTGTTGTTAATGGAAGTTTATCCGCTGGCGGGTTTGCGTCCGGCGCTGGACCTCGACCTGTTGATCGAACCCAACCAAATTGCGCAAGCCGAAGCCGTTGCTGAATCGTGCGGCTACGCCGTCGCGACAGGCCGCACGCAAGCGCGTCCGCAACAACGCTTGCCCAACGAACTCAACCACACGGCACCACGGCGCGGCGCGAACGGCTTGCTGCTCGAATTGCACACACGCGCTTTTTATTTCGTGCAAGGCCAGCGCGCTTTCGGTTGGGAAGAAATGCGCGAGCGGGCGCAGCTTCACGACAGACTCTGGCTGCCCGCTGTCGAAGACCTCGCCTTGCACCTGTTGCATCACACGATGGCGGACTGGCAAAGCACGCAAGCCATTTTGCGTACGCTGGCTGATCTGCATTTCTTGTTCGCGGCTGAACCGACGACGCGCGAACGGTTACGCGCGCGCGCCCAAACCTTTGGCTTGCACAACACTGTGACACTGGCTGAAAGCGCGTTGCATCAACTTGCCACCGCTTCGTTGATCGAACTAGATGCGCTGCCAACCGGTGTCACGCTGTTGCTCGAAACCGCTTTGCTAACCAATGCGCGCGCCGTCGCCGATGCCGCGCGTTTGTTTGAATACCTGGACTTTTCGCGCCAGCCGCGTGAACGTTTACGCGCGCTGACGGCGTTGCTATTCACCAATCGCGCGCACCTCAAACAGCTTTACGGCACGCAAACCAATCCAACCGTCGGCTACTTACGCCGTCCGGCTGACTTGTTAGGCAAATTCAATTGGGACAGCCTCAGCCCTGCGATGTTGAAACGGCTGCGGCGCTTGCGGCAGTTGACCGAATCGTCCGGCGATTGATTGCGTAGTTACCTCATGGGATGATTCAGCCTGTCTTTTAGATCAATTCACATTTAGGTTTACGGAAACGGTTTGGTGTCCGTAGCCTGACCGTTAGCGAGGGCTACCTCGGCATCGCGTATGTTTGCCCCAAACGAACGCCTCCTTGAGGTAGCCCTCGCTAACGGTCGGGCTACGGACACTTTTCGCGCAATCCTGTTCCCACAAATTTCACGATTTCGGTGCCCATGAAAAAGTGGATTACGGTCATATTGGCGATCTTGGTTTTCATCGCGCTGCTGTTAGCGGCGTCGCGGTGGTGGTTGCCTTTGTTCGGACTCGCGGGCGCGGGCAACGAAGCGCTGCAACCACTCGAAGGCCTGACGCCCTGGCTGGTGTGGTTCATCGTCGCCATCAGCGCGTTGCTCGCCGTGAATTTGCGGTGGGAAACCTTTTGGCGCAAAAACCGTCCGCGCCGTTTGATAGACGAAGCCGAAGAATGGAGCGACTCTTATCGCATCGGTCTCGAAAACGATCCAAACGCGCTCACCGATAAAACCGACGGGCAACGTTCGTTGCTCGATTCGATGAAAGCGTTCAACGCCGCGCCGCAATCCGAAACCGTCATTAGCGAACGGGTAATTGACCCGCCGGCGACTATCGCTTTTGCCGCCGACTTCCCTGTCACCGAGCCATACACCAACGGCAGCGCGCCAACGACGACCGCTGACAAACCCGAAGTCGAATACGCGCTCGCTAACGTTGAAGCCATCAGCGATGAGGAATACGAACGCAGCCGCATCACGCTCGCGCTCGACGACGAACCCGAAACGCAAGTCGTAGCGATCACGCCCGTCAACTCGACCGCCTTCAACGATCAACAGGAACTGGTCATTACGCCGTGGGATATTGCGAGCGCGGCTACGCAAGCGCAAACCGAAGCCTTTCATTCTTATCATCAATTGCCGCCTGCGCCTGAAGCTTTTGCCGGGCGCGAATATGAACTGACCGAACTAATTGAATCGCTCGACCACGATGACACAACGATGGTCGGCTTGTGGGGCTTGGGCGGTACGGGCAAGACGGCGTTGGCGTTGCGGCTCGCGCACGAACTGGCTGAGCGCTATCCCGATGCGCAGCTTTTTCTCGACCTCAAAGGCACGAGCAGCCGCGCGCTTTCCGTCATCGAAGCGCAATCGCATGTCATTCGCGCTTATCACCCCGACGCCAAGCTGCCCGAAAGCGATGCTCACCTGCGTGGCGTTTATGAAAGCACGCTCAAAGACAAGCGCGTGCTGTTGCTTTTCGACAACGTAACCAATGCGCAACAACTCGAAGCTCTCGCGCCGCCCGCTGCTTGTCTGGTGATTGTGACCGCGCGCCAGTTCATCGAATGGCCCGGACTCGACATGCGGCAACTTGACGTATTGCCCGCGACTGATTCAGAAACCTTGTTGACCACACTCGTACCGCGCGCCGCCGAACAAGCCGAACGCATCGCGCGCCAATGCGGATACCTGCCGATGGCCTTGCGACTCGCTGCGAACGCACTGGCGCAACGCCCCGAACTCACGCCGTCAACCTATTCGTCAAAGCTCGCGCAAGTCGCGCAACGATTACAAACGGATGGCGCGTCGCGTCCTATCGAGACGGCGCTGACCTTGAGTTATGAATTGCTCAGTCCGGGCTTGCAAAAACTTTGGCGTACGCTTGCTGTGTTCCCCGACAGCTTTGACGTGACAGGCGCAGCGGCGCTGTGGGGGCTGCATCCCGAACGTGCGACGAAAGCCTTGAAGCGACTGATGGAATTTGATTTGCTCGAAGCGAGTTTCGCTTCAGGACGTTATCGCCTGCACGATCTCAAGCGCACGTTCGCTGACAACCAACTCGTCGAACCCGAACGCAGCGAATGCCAGCAAAGCCACGCGGAGTATTATCAAAGCGTGTTGCATGAAGCCGACGCGCTTTATGAACAGGGCGGCGACGCGCTGCAAGTCGGGCTGCAACTCGTAGATAGCGAGTGGCACAACCTCGAAGCCGGACAACGCTGGGCCGTCACCAATGCCGAAACCAATCGCGCCGCGCGTGAACTGTGCAGTAGTTACCCCGACGCCGGACGCAACGTATTGGACTTGCGCCAACATCCGCGCGAACGCATTCGCTGGTGCGAAGCCGCACTCGCCGCCGCGCATCGCCTCAAACGCCGCAAATCAGAGTGCCGTCACTTGCTGGCGATGGGACGCGCTTATATCACCTTGAGCGAATTGCATCACGCGCTGGATTGTTACGATCAGGCGCTCACCATCGCGCGCGAAACCAATGACAAACACGGCGAAGCCCGCGCCCTCAACGGCCTCGGCTCGGCCTATCTCGCGGGCAACGCCCTCGGCGACGCGCGCAAACACCACAGCGAAGCCCTCGTCGTCGCGCGCTCCTTCGGCGATCAACGCAACGAAGCCGCCGCGTTGGGCGGACTCGGCATG
>JANNUY010000482.1:0-6079 GCA_031414155.1 Acidobacteriota bacterium | reverse complement strand
CCTTTCGGCAGCGTCCAGTCGTTGTAACGCGGTCGCAAGATCAACAGCACCTCGCGTCCTTTTTTCGTCTTTCGCCACAGAATGCCGCCTGCCGCGTAGGTGATTGCGGATTGCGGATTGCGGATTGCGGATTGTCGCCGTTTGGTTGTTTGGGTTTTTGCCGTGAGTTTCTTCGTCATTGCTTTTACGTTTTAGGTTCGTTCTGAAATTCGCAATCTGAAATCCGCAATCCGCAATCAAAAGTGCAGTTCGTCGCTCCAAAACACCGGCCCATCGGTGCAGACCTTTTTATAAACGAAGCCTTCTTTGCATTGATCTTTCACGGCGACCGAACAGCCTACGCATACGCCGTAACCGCAGCCCATCGGCGCTTCGAGCGAAAGCTGTGCGGGCACGTCGTATTGCGCGGCGAGGCGTGCCACCGCATGCAACATCGGGTCAGGCCCGCAACCGTAAATCACTTTGGGCATCAGTGGCGTAGCTTTGAGATGTGCTTCTAAAGGAGCTGTCACAAATCCCTTGTCGCCGTAATCGCCTTCCATCGTTGCCGCATGCACCTTGCCCTGGGCGATGAGGGATTCAAAGTCGTTGAGTCCGCACAAGTCGCCTCTGCTCGCACCGCCAATGAAAAGCCGCACAGGAATCTGCCATGCGATCAACTTTTCGGCGAGCATAAAAAGCGCGGCGGAACCTACGCCGCCCGCGACTAAAATGGCTTCGCGTCCGCGTGCAAAATCAAGATCGAACGAATTTCCAAGCGCACCTAAAAACTTGACGCCTTCACCCGCGCGCAACTGCCCTAATGCTGCCGTACCGCGTCCCATAATCTGGTAAATGAATTCGACTTCGGCTGATTGGCTGTTGCGTTCAGCCCGATAAAACGCCATTGCGCGGCGCAGCAACGGTTCTTCAATGCCGTCGGCTTTGAGCATGGCAAACTGCCCCGGCAACACCGCGAGCGACGTTGGTAACTGCAACCGCAACAAGCCATACCGGCGGCCAGACTCAGCCGTGCTTAGTTCGTTTAACGTGACGGTTCCGATTAGGTCTAACAAAAGGATTGCTCCTGGAGATGCAAAAGGGAGGATTGGTTGGAAACAAGCCGCAGTCTAGCATCAGCCTTTCGCAATCAACAAGATTTGAGTTTGATGAGAGGGTTTTGTGACAAACGCTGCTCGCCTTGCGCCTCCCATCATTCTTCGCCACAATGCCAATGCGATAATTTCATCAGCAATTTTACGAAAAACTAAGGAGAGAACCTGCTTTTTGAGTGGGTCAATCATCAATATGCCCTTCGAACCTAAGCACCAAAGTCACCTCATCACTAACGGACGCGACCGCGCGCCAGCTCGTTCCATGCTCAAGGCAATTGGCTTCAACGACGAAGACCTCGCCAAGCCCATCATTGGCGTCTGCCATATGTGGATCGAAACCATGCCGTGCAATTTCAATCACCGCGATTTGGCCGTGAAGGTGAAAGAAGGCATTCGCGCGGCAGGAGCTACGCCGATGGAATTCAATACGATCTCGATCAGCGACGGCGTGACAATGGGTACGCAAGGCATGAAGGCTTCGCTGGTGAGCCGCGATTTGATCGCCGATTCGATTGAACTGGTCGGGCGCGGCTATCTGTTTGACGCAATGATCGTGATTGTCGGCTGCGACAAGACGATTCCCGCCGCCGCGATGGGACTTACTCGTTTGGATGTGCCTTCATTGATTTTATACAGCGGTTCGATTGCGCCCGGCCATGCGCAAGGCCGCAACCTCACGCTGCAAGACGTATTCGAAGCCGTCGGCGCGAACGCCGCCGGCAAACTTGATGACGCAGGCTTGCTTGAAATCGAAGACAAAGCCTGCCCCGGCGCGGGCGCGTGCGGCGGACAGTTCACCGCCAACACGATGGCGATGGTGATGGAATTCATCGGCCTCGCGGTGATGGGCACGGGCAGCGTAGGCGCGACTGATCCGCGCAAAGAAAATACCGCGTTTGAAGCAGGCAAATACATCGTTGATTTGCTGCGGCGCGGCACGCGGCCCAGCGACATTCTCACGCGCGAAGCTTTTGAGAACGCGATTGTCGGCGTAGCGGCTACGGGCGGTTCGACTAACGCGGTGTTGCATCTGTTGGCGATGGCGCGCGAAGCAGGCGTGCCTTTGACGATTGATGATTTCGACACAATCAGCGACAAGACGCCGCTGATTGCCGACCTTAAACCGGGCGGAAAATACATGGCGTTGGATTTAGCCAAAGCCGGAGGCATCGGCCTCGTCGCGCGCCGCTTGCTCGAAGGCGGTTATCTGCACGGCGATGCGCAAACCGTCAGCGGCCTTACGATCAAACAAGAAGCCGAACTCGCCGACGAAACGCCGGGGCAAGATGTGGTTTATACGACTGAAAAACCGATCAAAGCGAGTGGCGGATTAGTTATCTTGAAAGGTAACATTGCTCCTGAAGGCGCAGTGCTGAAACTGTCAGGCTTTGAACGCAAATCTCATCTCGGCCCGGCGCGTGTCTTTGAATGCGAAGAAGATGCGATGGCGGCGGTCACGGGCAACAAGATTAATCCGGGCGATGTGATGGTGATCCGTTATGAAGGCCCCAAGGGCGGTCCCGGTATGCGCGAAATGCTCGGCGTCACCGGCGCGCTGACCGGCGCAGGCTTGGCTGACACCGTGGCGCTTTTAACCGACGGACGTTTCAGCGGAGCGACGCGGGGCTTTTGCATCGGTCACGCCGCGCCCGAAGCGGCTGCACGCGGCCCCATCGCCGCCGTCCACGAAGGCGACATGATTGACATTGACATCGCCAATCGAAAATTGAACGTGGTGCTTTCAGACGAAGAAATCACTGCACGTATGGCTACGTGGCAAGCGCCTGAACCGCGTTATAAGTCCGGCGTATTTCATCGTTATGCCGCGTTGGTGTCGTCAGCTTCGGAAGGTGCGATACTGAAGGCGTGAGGTCTTTGTTACGCGCCAGACCTTTCTAACACTTGAAAGGTCTGGCGTAAGAGATTTTTTTCATCTGCCGCGAACGTGTGGCTTTCGGTCACTCGCCATTCGCTTGTATCAAACGCTGGAAAGAACGCATCCGCCTCAACCTCCGCATCCACCAACGTCAAATACAAACGATCAGCTTGCGGCAAAGCCTGCGCGTAAATCTCCGCACCGCCAATGACGAAGGCTTCCTGTTCGCCGCGCGTACGTGCCAACGCCAGCGCGTCAGCCAGCGAATGAGCCGAAAAACAACCTTCTGCTGCATAGTCCTGATTGCGCGTGATGATGATCGTAGTTCGTCCTGGCAAGGGCTTGCCGCCAATTGCAATGATAGATTCAAAAGTCTTGCGTCCCGTAATGATGTGATGCCCGGTCGTGATTTCACGGAAGCGTTTCAAATCGGCGGGCAAATGCCAGGGCAGTTGGTTGTCTTTGCCGATGCCGCGACGGCGATCCAGCGCGGCGATGAGGGAAACGATCATACGGCCACCGCCGCTTTGATATGGGGATGCGATTGATAATTCACGAGTTCAAAGTCTTCGTACTTAAACGCAAAAATGTCTTTGACCGCTGGGTTGATTTTTATTTGCGGCAGCGGCAGCGGTTCGCGTGTGAGTTGCAGTTGAGCTTGTTCGAGATGGTTGAGGTAAAGATGCGCGTCGCCGAGCGTGTGAACGAATTCGCCAAGCTGTAAGTCGCAGGCTTGCGCAATCATTTGCGTGAGCAGGGCGTAAGACGCGATGTTGAATGGTACGCCCAAGAAAATATCAGCGGAGCGTTGATATAACTGGCACGAGAGCTTGCCGTCGGCGACGTAAAACTGAAAGAACGAATGGCAAGGCGGCAGCGGCGTCGTGTCAGCAAACGTTGGATTGTAGGCAACAACCAGCAAGCGGCGCGAGTTAGGATTGCGTTTGAGCTGCGCGATGAGTTGCGAGATTTGGTCAATCGTTGAGCCATCGGGATTCGGCCATGCGCGCCACATCGAACCGTAAATGCCTTGTCCTAATTCGCCATTGGCATCAGCCCATTCATTCCAAATGGTGACGCCGTTTTCTTTCAGATACGCGATGTTAGTGTCGCCGCGCAAAAACCAGAGCAATTCATGCAGGATAGATTTGAGGTGAACCTTTTTCGTGGTCAGCAAAGGGAAGCCCGCCGCCAGATCGAAACGCATTTGATAACCAAACACCGAGAGCGTGCCAGTGCCAGTGCGGTCGTCTTTGCGCGCGCCGTGATCGAGGGTGTGGCGCATTAGGTCTAAGTAGTGTTTCATCGCGTAATGCTTTCAGAAAATGATGGTATGAGCGCGCGACTATAACAGACCAAACCGCGCCTTGCGCAAGCTGTGAGCCTTGCGTAAAGTGCCCCGTCTTTTAGCGCGATCCCCGCGAACAAAAAATCTACAACAGGGAAATAAAGCAATGAGTACGACGGCAATCGCTTTGCCTGAACGCATCAATCGTTTGAGTGAGCTGGCAAAAAATCTTTGGTGGAGCTGGCGCATTGACGCTTCAGAATTATTTCAAAGCCTTGATCGCACGCAGTGGGAACTGACCCACCACAATCCGGTGAAAATGATTCAACAGATGTCGCCCGAACGTCTGGCAGCAGTCGCGGCAGACCCGGCGTTCTTGCGGCGTTATGACGGCATCATCATGGCGATGGATCGTTGCGTGTCAGGCAAGGAAGCCTGGTTCACCAAAAAATATCCTGAACTCACCGGCCATACGATTGCTTATTTTTCCTTCGAGTTTGGCTTGCACGTTTCGCTGCCGATTTATTCGGGCGGCTTAGGCATTCTCGCGGGCGATCATTGCAAAGAAGCCAGCGACCTCGGCTTGCCGCTGGTGGGCATCGGCTTCGTATATCCGCAAGGCTACTTTCAACAGCGCCTTACCTCTGAAGGCCGTCAGGAAGCCTATTACGAACGCTTCGATTACAACGCTTCGCCGCTCGAACCAGTGATTACGCGCGACAGCGAAGGCGGTTTGTTAAAGCTGGAACTGAGTGGGCGTACGATTCACATTGCGGTGTGGCGCGCGCGCGTAGGCCATGTGTCACTTTATTTGATGGACACCGATGTCGAAGAAAATACGCCGTGGGATCGTGAACTGTCAGCGCGCTTGTATGGCGGCGACCAAGACACGCGCATCTCGCAGGAAATCGTGCTGGGCATCGGCGGCATTCGTATGCTCGAACGCCTCGGCATTCGCCCCGCTGTCTTTCACGCCAACGAAGGCCACGCGGCTTTCCAGATGCTCGAACGCGTACGCGCCTTCGTGCAAAGCGGCATGAGTTTTAATCAAGCGGTTGAGAAAGTAAGCGCGACGACCGTGTTCACGACGCATACGCCCGTGCCGGCTGGGCACGATGCGTTCTCGTTTTATATGGTCGAGAAACACTTCGCGGGCTATTGGGACGAGATGGGTCTCGACCGCGAACAGTTTCTGATGCTGGGCGGTTATTCCGATGGGAACGGCGGCACGAATTTCAACATGACGGCGTTGGCGTTGCGGCTGGCTGGTGCGCATAACGGCGTCAGCAAGTTGCACGGCGAAGTCTCGCGCCAGATGTGGCAGCCGCTTTATCCCGACAAGCCGGTTGACGAAGTGCCGATCACTTATGTCACCAACGGCGTGCATACGCCGACGTGGATCGCGCCGCGACTTGATCGGCTTTACTCCAAATACCTCGGCCCCAACTGGCTCGAAAACCACGACGACCCGGCGTTGTGGCAACGGCTTGATGACATGCCCGACGAAGAGTTGTGGGCGGCGCACATGCATTTGAAACATCGCTTGCATAATTTCATGCGCGAACGCGCGCGGCGCGGTTGGATGAACGATGAAGCTGGGCCGATTCGCATTATGACTTCGGGGACGATGCTTGACCCCAATGCTTTGACGATTGGTTTCGCGCGGCGCTTTGCGACATACAAACGCGCTCTGCTGGTCTTCAAACAACTCGAACGGCTGAAAGGCATACTGCACAACGAATGGCGTCCGGTGCAGATCATCTTCGCGGGCAAAGCGCATCCGGCTGACAATCCGGGCAAGAATCTAATTCACGAAATTTA
>JANNUY010000481.1:0-4691 GCA_031414155.1 Acidobacteriota bacterium | reverse complement strand
CAAAGCCATCAACACGATGTTGTCGAGATCGCCCGCCAGTTGCTTGCGCCAGCGCGTAGTTTCGGCGTGGTCACTCGCCGTGGCGGATTTGCCTTTGACCGTTGTGCTTTTGACGACCGCCGTGCTGGGCCGGTTCGGCACAGATTCGCAAACGGCCCGCACGACCTCAGACAACTCCATGCCTTTGATTTCATAAGGCCGCTGTCCCGTCAGCGTTTCATAAAGAATTACGCCCAAAGCGTAAACATCGCTCGCCGTCGTGATCGTTTGCCCGCGCACCTGTTCGGGGCTCGCGTAAGCCGGTGTCATCGGACGCGCTGACGTAGCCGTCGGCGCGAGCGTGTCGGACATCAACGCCGGATTGAGTACTTTGGCAATGCCGAAATCTAACAGCTTTGGTACGCCTTCGGCTGTGACGAGAATGTTCGCGGGCTTGAGGTCACGATGGACTACGAGGTTTTGATGGGCGTAATGCGCCGCGCCGCAAACCTTACGGAAGAGTTCCAATCGTTCACGCAACGTCAGGTTGTGCGCCGCGCAATAAACATCGAGCGGCTCGCCTTCGACGTGTTCCATTACGAAATAAGGCAAGCCGTCCGCCGTCGTGCCGCCGTCGAGCAAGCGCGCAATGTTCGGATGATCGAGCGCCGCGAGAATCTGCCTTTCGTGACGGAAGCGCGCGATGATTTCATCCGTATCCATCCCGCGCTTGATGAGTTTCAACGCAACGCGCTGTTTGAATTCTCGGTCGGCGCGTTCCGCTAGATAAACCGCGCCCATTCCGCCGTGTCCGATTTCACGGATGAGTTGGTAAGGCCCGATGCGCTTGTCTGTGCGCGAAGCGGGCAAGGGTTGCGTAACTAATTCGGACTGCGTAGCCGCGCCTGATAGTAAAGAAGGAAGTTCTGGCAGCGCCGCCTTGACGCCGCCTGAATCTACGAAGCCGTGCGTTTCATAACCCAATGACAACAACGATTCGACTTCAGCGCGCAACTCGCCATCGTCGCCGCAGGCTTGCGCTACGAACGGCGCACGCTCATCGGCGTCGCGTTCCAACGCGGCCTGATAGAGGGCTTTGATTTGTTGATAGCGTTCGGGAGTCACAGAAGTGAATAGTGAGCAGCGAAAAGTGAATAGCGAACAGTGAAGGTCAGCTTTTCACTTTTCACTTATTTGCTTGTTAAGCCAATGCTTTGCCATGTTCCATTCGCGTTTGACGGTGGTCGGAGAAACGCCGACGACAGTGGCGGTTTCTTCGATAGAAAGGCCGCCGAAATAGCGCAATTCGACAATGCGGCTTTGTTGCGGGTCGAGCCGCGCGAGTTCGTGCAAGGCGTCGTCGAGCGCGAGCAGGTTTACGTCACGTTCCTGATTGGGCACGCCGAGAGCTTCGTCAAGCGCGAGGCATTCGACGCCGTAGCCGCGCTTCTCAGCGTTATGGGCGCGCGCGTGGTCTACGAGAATGCGGCGCATTAGATGGGCTGCCGCGCCGAAAAAGTGCGCGCGGCTGTCGAAACTCACCTGACTTTGATCTATGAGTTGCAGATAGGCTTCATGCACCAGCGCCGTCGGTTGCAACGTATGGTTGTCGCGTTCGCGGCGTAAGTAATTCGCCGCCAGCTTGCGCAATTCTTCATACACGACCACCAGCAACTGGTCACGCGCTGTTTCGTCGCCAGCGCGCCAGTCGTGCAGCAAGCGTGTCACTTCGAGTGGAGGAGTCGCCATAACCTTGCTTATTGTCGTTTGAAATTCACGTGCAGAGACCGCCATCAGCATAGGTCGCAGGGTGTCATTCGTCAAAAATTTCTCTCTTGCGAAAGCCGTTTGAGCTTTTCGGCGAACCGATTTCGCATGAAGTAACTGTGAGAGAGGTGTTGGTTGGTAGCGCAATGCGGCAAAGAATGGGAAGATGAGTTCACGCCAGCGATATTCTCCCAGTTGAAAAATCCATCTCATACGATTTTTGTGATTCGAATGTTATTCCGGTCAAAGGATACGAACGACCAGAAGCGGAGCGATTGCTTATGTCTTTTACCTGTCAACAATGTGGAAACGTTTCAGATCAACTATTAAATTTTTGCCGCAAGTGCGGCGCGCCGGCACCTACGGTGACCTTGGCGACTGCGCCGCTTAGTGCGATAGGTGCGCAGGCTACGCAAGAGATGGGGCAAGTCGTCACCGACGCCTTGAGAACCAATCCGCCGACACGGAAAATCGCCGAAGTTGACCCACCCCATGACCCTTTGGATACGTGGGAGCCGACCAAAGCCGTCGCCGCGCCTGCCGCCACTGAAGTTTTGCCGAGTGCGCCCGTGGCTGCGCCTGCGCCGCAACCCACGCCGCAACCCACACAAGCTGTCGCAGACGCACGCAAACCGGTCGTCGCAACAGCCACGACTGCACCTAAGTCGAACAAGGGAATTTTGATAGCAGCGACGGTGGCGGTCTTGCTCGTTCTCGCAGGCGGCGGATGGTTTTTGATGAATCGTCGCAGCACGCCGCCTAGTGATGCGCCAGCGTTGATCGTTAACGACTCTCTCGCCGAAACAAACACGGCTGCTGCGCCCTTACCCAGCCTCGCCGCCGACGCTCCCGCAACAGCCATAACGGCGAGCAGCCCCGTTCCTAACGCCGCCGTGAACGCCAAGCCAGTGGCAAGCGTGAAAGCAGAAAGCAAAACCAACGCGACGGCCCTGCCTTTGCCCGACCCTTATGCGGCCCCCAATGCCGCGACGAAAGCGACAGCGCCTGAACCAGTTAAACCTGAACCAGAGAAAATCGTGCCCGCTGAAAGCCCCGCTGGAAATAATGCTTCGTGGATGGAGCAAGGCAATCGCCTCGCCAGCGCGGGACAGTTTCAGGAAGCTATTCAAATGTATGAAAAAGCCCGTCGCGCTAATCCGGGCAACGCGGATGTGTATTACCTGATCGGCTCGGCTTATCACCGCTCCGGCGATTTGGCGAATGCGCTCGAAGCCTATCGCAAATGCACCTCAGGCAATTACGCCTCGGTGGCGGCCAATCACGTGAAGAACCTGGGGAAGAAATTGAGCAAGGCAAAATGATAGCCATTTATGAGGTGATTGCCGCGACTTATTTGCGTAATGGCTGTATTTCTTGACACTGCCAAAGACAAAAACTACCTTGCCATTCTTCAAATCGTTGGCTCCCTTCTTTGCGCAAGGCCGCGATTTGAAACAGCAACCATTCCAAAATATTCAACTGACGCAAAAGGAGTAACCATAACCATGGGTATTAAAGTAGGCATTAACGGCTTTGGCCGCATCGGGCGCAACGTGCTGCGTTCGGCTATTGGCTCGAAAGATATTGATTTCGTCGCAGTCAACGACTTGACCGACACTAAAACACTGGCGCACTTGCTCAAATACGATTCGATTCTGGGCAATCTGGAACAGGAAATTTCGGCGGATGAAAATTCGATCACGGTCGGCGGCGACAAGTTTCGCGTATTTGCTGAACGCGACCCGGCGAAAATTCCGTGGGGCGAATTCGGTTGCGAAATCGTGATCGAATCTACCGGTCATTTCACCGACCGTGACAAAGCCGCTGCGCACCTGCGCGATTCGGTCAAGAAAGTCATCATCAGCGCGCCCGCTAAAAACGAAGACATCACCATCGTGATGGGCGTCAACGAAAATTCTTACGACCCCGCCAAGCATCACGTCATCTCGAACGCTTCTTGCACGACGAACTGCCTCGCGCCGGTGGCGAAAGTCATTCACGAAAAGTTCGGCATCGTCAAAGCGTTGATGACGACGATTCACTCATACACGAACGATCAGGTCATTCTTGATTTTCCGCACAAAGACTTGCGCCGCGCGCGCGCCGGTGCGCTCTCGATGATTCCGACTTCGACCGGCGCGGCTAAAGCTATCGCGTTGGTATTGCCCGAACTCAAAGGCAAATTCGACGGCATTTCCGTCCGCGTACCGACACCGAACGTCTCGCTGGTTGACGTTGTGATTGATGTCGAAAAAGTTACGACGAGCGAAGAAGTCAACGCCGTCTTGAAAGCCGCAGCGGAAGGCGAACTCAAAGGCATTCTGCAATTTGAGACCGCGCCGCTCGTCTCATCCGATTTCAAAAAGAATCCGAATTCTTCCATCGTGGACGCCGAAAACACCAAAGTCATCGGCGGCAACATGGTCAAGATTCTTGCGTGGTACGACAACGAATGGGGCTATTCCAGCCGCGTAGTTGACCTCGTGAAATTCCTCGCGGCTAAGGGGCTGTAAACGCTCCGACGGCGACGAAAAAACACAAGAGCGCAAAATCGTCAAAACGGTTTTGCGCTCTTGTTTGTTGCGCTTGTCAGGTTATGTAGTCAGGGCTAAACTGTCGGCGAATTTTGCGTTGATCGGTTAGCGTCCGAACTGGTTGAGACGCGCCGATTTTCTTCCCCAACTTTTTCATCACCTTGAGGCGATACGATTCGATGTTGCTAAAACTTTTGCGCACGAGCTGCGCCGATAATTTGCGAGCCGACAGGCCCATCTGATTTGAGATCAACGTGTCTGTCGCCGCTCTCAATGCGAAGGAGAAACCGCGATGAACAGACCGAACACTCAAAACGATAAACCCGCAACTGTCACCTTTCCTGCCTCTGAATCCGCTCTAGCCTGGGCGAGCAACTTTCCTGAATCCACTTTTAACGAGTCTCAAGCGGC
>JANNUY010000480.1:0-6115 GCA_031414155.1 Acidobacteriota bacterium | reverse complement strand
GATGGTGGCTTCGCGCTTTCACGGCATCGTGACTTGCATGGAAGCGGGCGTATCTTCCGCAGGCGTCACGATTGACGAACGCATCCGCAACCTGATGCGCGAGCGTGATCACAAAGATTTGGTGCTTGAAGCCGACGAACCCGATCTCGAAGAAAAGCTCGTCGTCGTCATGCGCAAGCTCGACCAAAATCAGGAAGCCATCCGTGACAGCATTTATCGAACGATTACGCGCAACCTCAAAGTCATGGCAAAGATGGGCATTTATTTTGAAGAAGAACTGCAACGCCGTTACCCTGAGTTTCCGATTCGGCAGGGCGTGCAAGGGTGGGAAAACTATTTGCCGCCTTTGAGTGGGAACTTGCGGAAGCTGCTGGAAGCCTATGGCTAATGATAGAGGTAAGCGATTATGGCAATGATTCAAGCTCAAATAGTCGGTGAACAAATACTACTGCCGAAAGCTGAATGGGAGCGGTTGCTCGAAATGGCACGATGTTGCGAACCAGTGGAAGTTCAATTCAGCGAAGTGCCGCGTACGTTTGGATTAGGTGGCGCGTTTGATTTTTGGCTGGATGAAGGCGAAGACGTTTATACGCTTGAAGACGGAGAACCTATTGAGCGACCACCACAAACTGTAGCTTGAGTTTATGAACTTTCTCGAAAATATTTTTGATCACCTTTATCAAGCGGGCGACGCCGTCATCGTTCAGGAAATCCACGCTGAGGCTGAGCGCAAGATCGTGTCTTACACCGCGTATGACTTGCTGGCGCTGGTACGTGCCGCGCGCACTTTTCTGCGCCAGTCGCGCCTGCAACCCGGCGACCGCGTAGGCTTGCTCGCGCCCAATTCGATTCGCTGGATTGCGCTGGATTTGGCGCTGATGGCAGAGGGCGTCATTGTCGTACCGCTTTACGCGCGGCAAGACCCGAAAGAATTGGTCGCGATGCTGAAAGATTGCGGCGCGGGTTTGGTCGTATGCGCCGACGAAGCCTTGCGTAAAGGCATCGCCGATAACTGGCTCAAAACTCTGAATGCCTATGTGCCGCCGTTGAAGTTGTTTAGTGACATCTTCGCTTCGTTGCCTGACAGCGCGTTGGCTGATGTGCCTGGCCTGCGTAACGACAAAGACCTCGTCACGATCATTTATACGTCGGGCACTTCGGGCGAACCGAAAGGCGTGATGCTCGATGTCAGCAACTTGAATCACATGGTTCCTTGCACGGGCGTGCGGCTCGAACAGTTGATGCAAGGCAGCACGGCGCAAACGCCCGATCAGATTTTTCATTACCTGCCATTTTGCTTTGCGGGTTCGTGGATTCTGTTGCTGACGGCCTTGTCGCGTAACAGCGTGCTGTCGCTCTCGACCGATCTGAACCAGCTTGCCGACGAACTCAAACTCGCCCAGCCCAACTATTGTTTGAATGTGCCTACGTTGCTCGAACGCATTCGCACTGGTGTCGAAAAACAAATTTCCGAAAAGCCCGGCTTCGTGCAAACGATTTATCAAAAGGGCAAGGCGGCATGGTTGCGCAAATACGACAGGCAGGCGGGCGGATTAGATGCGCTTTGGCAATCGCTGGCGAATCTGCTGATCTTCAACAACGTCAGGCAAAAGATCGGCGCGAACCTGAAGGCGTTGATTTGCGGTTCGGCTCCGCTCAATAAAGAGACACAGCTTTTCTTTGAGATGTTGGGCATCAAGGTGTTGCAGGTTTACGGATTGACCGAGACGACGGCCATTTGCACAATGGATGACCCGAACGATTACACGCCCGGTCGCGTAGGCCCCGCCATCCCCGGCATCGAAATGAAGCTGGGCGAAGGCGGCGAGTTGCTCATTCGCGGGCCGCACATTTTCGCTGGCTATTGGAACAAGCCTGAGGCCACGGCAGCGGCAGTAAGCAAGGGTTGGTTTCACACGGGCGATCAAGGCGACGTAGACAGCAAAGGCCGTTGGGCTATCACCGGACGCCTCAAGAACTTGCTCATTCTCAAATCGGGCCACAACGTCGCGCCCGAACCGATTGAAGAGAAGCTAGCCTTTCAATTGCCCGCCGCCCAGCAATGCGTCGTCGTCGGCAATGATCGCGGCTTCCTGACCGCGCTCATCACCGGCGACGTAACCGACGCGCAAGCTGCGCAGGCCGTGGCAACGGTCAACGCCGACCTGCCGCATTACAAACAGGTACGCGCTTATCATTTGAGCAAAGAACCGTTGACCATCGAGAGCGGCTTGCTCACCGCGAATGGCAAACTCAAACGCGACGCGATCAATCAACATTTCGCCGCCGCGATTGACGCGCTGTATGCCAAAATCAAAGGCTAAACGCCACGGGATTGAAAACTCCGTTAGGAGCGACCTGTTTATAGAGAGCAGGCAATGAATTTCTCAAGCTCCGTCAGGAGCGAAATGGGGCAGATGTCGCTCCTAACGGAGCTTGTCGAAATCAGACGCGCGATAGCTATAAACATATCGCTCCTAACGGAGCTGAAAGGTTAATTCGTTATGTTTATCCTCGCAGGCACATGCATATTTTTAAGCATCGTACTCGGCATCATGGGCTTGATGGCGTGGGGTGCGATGACAACCGAACCTCCAACGGATGAAGAGTCTGTGGCGGAAGATACGAACGAAAAATCGCACAATTGATTTTTTAGATTGTAGGAGGCATCTAATCGAAGTCGGACATTTACAACTCCCAAAATTCGAGATCGAACGTTTTTCGTTCGTCCACGATATATCAACGCGGCTCTTTGTATTCTATGCCGATATCGTTGAACACCATCCCGCTGGGACTGAAGTCATTCAGCGTTTGAAGGCTGATGCCCGTGTGGCCGCACTGTATGGGAAAATGATTTCTAGTGGAAGCGTTGCCTCAATGTTTGAGATTAAACGCTTGGCAATGTGGTTTCTGTGGCTAGCTAACGAATCTGGGCTTGATATCGCTAATGCGTCGTTAGAAAGGTTTTTGACAGACGAGAGTATTTCTATACTTAATACTCTGTGGATATTAGGAATTTCAGTTGAAGCCCCAGTTGATTTAGTTGAAGGCTACAAAATTCTGCCTATCGAAAAAATGCCTGACAGCCGCGAAAAGGATGAGTTCTCAAAGTTGGGTACTCATCAGTTTGGGGATATTACAAACCAGCCAAAAGCCGCAATTGTGAAAGAATGCTTGGTTCTAAAGACCTCACCAAATGAGCTTGCTCAACTTGGTACTGGATCAGAGTTATTGTCCACTCAAAAGCAGTTATTGGATATTTCGCTGCTTCTAAATTCACTACCGCAAATATCATGTACTTCACATTTCCAGACTGCGTATCCAAGCAATGCACCTTTTGGCCCTTTTGGCGGCTCAAGCGGCGGGATTTATTCACCCGATGTGCCATCCCGCAATAACACGATTTGTACACTAGAACATGCAAGTCAGCTATGTGAGTTAATTAAGGTTTTTTCTCGTAAAGCGGCCTCAGAGCAAATTCGCTTACATCGAATCTTACATCGAATCGCACAAGCCAAAAAGCGTATGCAGATTGAAGATAAGATTCTTGATCTCTCAATTGCCCTCGAAATGCTCTTGTTGGGCGATAATGGGAATAATGATCAACTTTCGTTATCGTTTCGGCTCCGTGGAAGTTGGTTGCTCGGCTCAGATGCTAGTTCGCGTTCAGAACTTTATAAACAATTTCGTGATCTCTACGGTTACCGATGCCAAGTCGCACACAGCGGAATACTCTGTAAAGGTAACGCACAAGAAATCCAGGCTGTTTGGCGGAACTTTGACAGTTACGCCTCTCTTGCAGAGCGCGTCGTGCAGAAAGTAATTCGGGACGGTACGCCTGATTGGACACAAAAACTACTCGGTGCGACCTAACAATTACGTGAACCGTAGCACGTTGCAATTACCAAACTTATGAACCAATTTCAAGGCGAAACGCTCTCGTGGGAACTCAAAGACGGATGCATCGAACTCGCCTTGCATCGTGAACCGGCGAACGAAATCGGTTTGCAAACCTTGGCTGAGTTGGAGCAGTTCGTCGCGGCGCACGAGACGCTGCAACACGAAGCGCACGCGCTCATCATTCACAGTGTGGTCAAAGCAGGTTTCTCGGCGGGTGCAGACTTGCGGGATTTATACGCGCAGGCCAATGCGATGGGATTCGCCAACGCCGCGCCGCAAGTACGCGATTTTCTCAAGCGCATTCACGCGGTGATGAATGCGCTTGACGCTTCGCCGCTGACGACGATTGCGGCGGTTCATGGCGTATGTTTCGGCGGCGGCTTTGAACTCGCGCTCACCTGCGACCTTATTATTGCCGACAAGCTGGCGCGCTTTTGTTTTCCCGAATTGCGGTTGGGTTTGATTCCCGGTTTCGGCGGCATTCCGCGTTTGCGGCGCGACTTGGGCAATGCGCTTGTGAGGGATTTGTTGCTGACCGGACGCAGCCTCAACGCCACGCGCGCGCAAGCCGTCGGCCTTGTGAGCCAATTAGTTGGCGAAGGCGATGCGCTGAAAGTTGCGCGCTTCACGGCAACGCAGGTCGGCAAGTTCGACTGTGAGACGAGCGCGGCGGCCAAACGATTTATCAAGCCGATCCCTTACGCGGAGTTAGAACAAGAGATTGAAATCTTTTGCGAACTGTTCACGCGGCCTGCGACGGAAGCGGGTTTGCGCAAGTTCGTCGAAAGCACTGATAAACAACCTTATTTACCGTGACGCATGTAGTCCCGCCTTCAGGCGGAATCTTTCGGATGCGCGAGACATTCCGCCTGAAGGCTGAACTACATGTCCGACAGTCAGGCAGGAGTTAATGACCAAAAAGTTGAGAGCAAAAATTACGGCGTTGGGTACGTATGTGCCGCCGCGCGTCGTTGACAATCACGATCTCGAAAAGATGGTGGCGACCAATCACGATTGGATCGTTGACCGCACGGGCATCCACGAACGCCACTGGGTCGAACCGGGTACGCCCGCGTCTGAGTTGGGCGCGCAAGCGGCTACGTTAGCCTTGCAACAGCGCGGCATCGAACCCGACGAAATCGAACTCATCATCGTCTCGACGGTCACACCCGACATGATGTTTCCTTCGACGGCTTGCCTGATTCAGCACAAGATTCGCGCGAATAAGGCGTGGGGCTTCGACATTCTGGCGGCGTGTTCGTCGTTTCTTTACGCCGTGACGACTGGCGCGCAATTCATTGAGAACGGTACGCACAAAAAAGTGTTGATCGTTGGAACAGACGTGATGACCAGCATCTTGAATCCCGAAGACCGCACGACGCTGGTGCTGTTCGGCGATGGCGCAGGCGCAGTCTTGCTCGAACCTTGTGAAGAAGGCGAAGACTTGGGCTTGATTGATTATCGCCACGAAATTGACGGCAGCGGCGGTCAGCATTTGTACATGCCCGGCGGCGGCAGTTTGCATCCGTCTTCGCACGAAACCGTAGACAAGAAGATGCATTTCGTCCATCAAAACGGCGCAGCGGTGTTTAAGTTTGCCGTGCGCAAGATGGAAGAACTCAGCACCGGCATGCTCGCCAAACACAATCTGACTGGCGACGATCTGGCTTGTTTCATTTCGCATCAAGCGAACATGCGCATCATTGACGCGACGGCGAACAAGTTGGGTTTGCCCGCCGACAAGGTCATCAAGAACATTCATAAATACGGCAACACAACGGCGGCGACGATTCCACTGGCGATGAATGACGCGATCAACGACGGCAAGCTGAAAAAAGGCGATTTGGTATTGTTCGCTGCCGTCGGCGCGGGCTTTACGGCGGGTTCAGTGTTGATGCGTTGGGCTTATTAAATTATGCGTACTCTCGAACAAATCATTGACGAAATTCTGACGCTTGCGTCCACCCATTTCAAAACGGATCGCGCGGCACTCACGCCGGACGACGATTTTTTCAAAACCCTCGGCATTGACAGCTTGCAGGCGCTTGAATTGTTGACGCGACTCGAAAACCATTTCAGCGTCGAGTTGCCTGATTACGAAGTGCAAGGCGTCAGCGACTTTCGCACGCTGGCTGAACGCATCGAAGCCAGACTTTGAGCCTAATACACGAGAAATAAAGTTTCTTGGCATTCACTCTTCGTCCCAGCGGGACAG
>JANNUY010000479.1:0-2987 GCA_031414155.1 Acidobacteriota bacterium | reverse complement strand
CGTGACCACGCCAAAATTCCCGCCGCCCCCACGAATCGCCCAAAACAAATCCTGATTGGTTTCAGGGCTGGCGTGCCGGAGTTCACCGTCTGCTGTCACCACATCGGCGGAGAGTAGATTGTCGCAACTAAGACCGTGCTTGCGCACCAGCCATCCCACGCCGCCGCCCAGGGTGAGTCCCGCGATGCCCGTCTCACCGACGACGCCGCCCGTGACGGCGAGTCCGTTAGCCTGCGTTTCGTGATCGAAGTCTTGCCACAAGAGACCCGGCTGCGCACACGCAGTGCGCGCCACGGGATCAACGCGGATGCCTTTCATCAGTGACAAATCAATCATCAGCCCGCCCTCACAGATGGCAGTTCCCGCCACGTTATGCCCGCCGCCGCGCACCGACACGAGCAGTTCATGCGCTGCCGCAAATCGCACCGCCGCGCCCACGTCTGCCGCGCCTTCGCAACGGACAATCAGGGCCGGACGTTTATCAATCATCGCGTTCCAAATCCGCCTGGCCGCATCGTATCCGGCGTCAGCCGCCGTCAAGATTTGGCCGCGCATGCGCGAACGCAATTCGTCTATGGTCGTGCTGTCCAGCACGCGTTTCGTTCGATCTAAAGTCATTACTTCAAGATTCATTGCAATTTTTCTCCGCTTCCGTTCTACGATTAGTCAGGCCGATACACGACCCGAACAGTCTTTGTTCCTACCCGTCAGTAGTCGGCCCAAGCGAGGCGTTAGGTGCGCTTTCGGAAGCGTGGGCCCAAGTCTGCGCGGATGACGACGAGACACGTACTTCGCTACCTGCTTCTATGAACGAGTACCTTGACAGGCCCGCCATGTTTCTCTTTCGAACTGAAGCCGAAGTACAACCGCTCCCTTTTGTTCAGCTTAATGTCAGCCGGGACGCTCAGCACAGCCTGCGCTCCCTTCGTGGATGAAGTGGCAAGCACGCGCGCGTCCTTTAACGGGTTGGTAGCCGCCACCAGAGTGACATCCAGGGGCACCTCGGACTGGAACGACCAGTCACCCCCGCCGCAGAGTGATGTCCAGCACTCGTCACACGGTCCGGAGATCACTGTGCAGATCTCGAGCACCTCCTGGAAGCATGGCGCGCCCCCGTCGAGGCAACCGACTTCGATGGGGCGGTCGATGTCGATCGCAACATCGACCTTTAGACGGCTCCTGTCTTCGTCGCACTCTCTGGCCTGGTTGTTGCACGCTGTAGCGCACTGTACACGCACGTCCCTGATGACATCGGCGGCGAAATCAAGGCGTGCAAACTCCAGTTCCGCCGCGTTTATCTCATCTCTCTGACACTGATCGATGGCTGCCTGATTCCCTATGTTGCTGATGCGGCAATCCAAGAGGTCTCGCTGAAGGTCGAAGTTGATTTGGTTGCGCCGCAGATGATTCTCGCCCAGCGCACGGTCACGTGTGCTGTCGCATTCCTGAACGCATCTGTCGCGAGCGTTCTGGCATTTCTGGAATCGGATCCGATAGAACGAGTTGGTGGAAACAAGCAGCGCAACAACAGCCAGCACTGCAATACCGGCAAGGATAGCGTTCTTCATGGGGCCTCCATAGTGTGATGTGAGTGGCACGGCAAACCCGCGAGGGCAAGCGAATTAATAGCAATGCGCCTGCTTGGCGGGTCCGCAGAGCCGAATATGAACTCTAGCGCGACGCTAGCAGCCTGTCGGAGAAGTCGGAAAGGGCGCAATCGGTTGACGAAGAATCAACAACTTACGAGCAGTCTTGGGTATGTGACCCCGCCTTTTCGGACAGAAAACCGGGTTCTCCGACAGGCTGCTAGCTTACCGAATCAACCCACTCATATGCCTTGTCAATGACGGCTATCGTCTTACTGAGCTCTACAACCGGCGTGATTTGAAACTCCCGATTGAGATCTTGAAACTGTGCGCAGAACTCCAAAAGCTTCTCCTCATTAGCAACCTCCAAAAGTAAAAAGCCTCCTTTGTTGGTCGCTGCGGTCCATCCTCCTTTGATTTCGAATCCATCGCTCGGCGTCCAGCGGGAGTACCGCTTATACGCTGCGCGTGCAACCTCACCGCGTTCGAATGTGTATTGAAGCATTACGAGCATAGCTATCTCCTTTTCTTGATGGGCGGTTAGTTAAGAATCGAATGGCCTAGCCCAATTGGCCCTTCAATCATGGGGCAACCTAACTCCTGTTAGGTTGCCTTGTTGGGCTGAAATGATCTTCAGGCCGGCATCGGAAAGCGCACGGCGAATTCCTGAAAATACTCTTCACTCGATTCGTGTCGTCCCATCGCAATCCATTCTTCGTCACTCATCTGAGCGCGGCCTGCGAGAAACACGGGGGCGCTGTCGCCTACGGGATAACGCAGCTTGGGCTTGTCAGTATGAATGGCTTCGGCGATGGCCTCGGCGACGAGTTCTGGTGCGCCACCAACCTCTTTGGCCTGATTGAACAGGATGCGCGTGCGTTCGACGATGTGGGGATAAGGCGAAGCGCCGAATTGATCGAGGCTGTCGAGCGCCTTGTCCAGAATCGGCGTGACGATGAAGCCTGGTTCGATGATCGCCACGCGGATGCCGTAAGGCACGACTTCCTGCGCAAGGGCTTCGCTGGCGGCTTCGAGCGCGAATTTGCTCGAAGCGTAAATGCCCAGACAGGGAATGGCGACGCGGCCTGCGACGGAACTGATATTGAGAATCGCGCCGCTGCGTTGCCGTCGCATCGTGGGTAAGACGGCACGCATCAACCGCAACGCGCCGAAGTAGTTTGTCTCGAAAACGCTGTGCGCCGTCGCGTCGTCAGCTTCTTCAATCGTGCCGAAGGGTGCGATGCCCGCGTTGTTGACCAACACGTCAAGGCGCTGCTCGCGCGCCAGCACTTCAGCCACGGCGCGTTGCGCGGACTCGGCGTCGGTGACATCAAGTTGCAGATATTCGAGCGTGACGTTATGAGCTTGCGCCGCCGCGCGTAATTCCTCGCTGCGGCCCAG
>JANNUY010000478.1:0-11840 GCA_031414155.1 Acidobacteriota bacterium | reverse complement strand
GCCTGTTGCAATCCGGCAACGACAAAGTAAGCGCGTTCGGGCGGCAGCTTGCGCACGAACAACTCAAAACTCGCGCGGTCGTTGCGTCCGTGCGCGTGATAGGCCGCCGCCATCGTCAGTTGATAAAGGTCGGTGGCGAGTCCGCTAAAACGCGGCGCGAGCGGTTCGGGAAACGGAATCATTGAGACGTTGTTATTTTTTCATAAGCACCTTCGTGTAGAAAGTACACGAAGTCTAGGCGGCTGAGCGTTACGCTGTCAATCGCAAATTTTTCAGACTTGTGGTGAGGCATCGTATGGCATAGCTTTCGTGCAGAAAGGACATTTCATAAACGAGGTGAATGTATGACTACGACAGTGCGCGCGGCGCAAGCGGCAGATTACGCAGAAGTCTTAACGCTATTGAAACAGACGGGCTTGCCAAGTGACGGCGTGCAGGAAAACTTCGCCAACTTTTTGGTGGCGCGCGATGCCGAAGACGATTTGATCGGTTGCGTCGGCGCGGAATATCACGGCGAACTCGCGTTGTTGCGTTCGTTGGTGGTGAGCGAAGCCGCGCGCGGCAAAGGCTTGGGGCGCGAGTTGGTGTTGGAGGTTTTGTCCACCGCGCGCGCGAAACAGATGCGCGAAGTCGTCTTGCTAACCACGACTGCCGAAAAGTTTTTTGCGGGCTTCTTCGGTTTTGAAATGGTGACGCGCAATCAATATGACGAGAAGCTGTTCGCTTCGCTGGAATGGCATCTGACGCAATGCGTTTCGGCGGTGTGTATGCGCTTACCGCTGGTGTGAGGAACTTTCCTGCAACGGCAAACGTTAAAGTTGTCGCAGTTCTTCCCAACAGTTTTTTACCTGGAGGCAAAACAAGATGAGTAACGTATTCGATCAATGGCGCGAAACCGCGCAACGCAAGGCGCAAGAGTTGGACGAAAAGCTCGGACTGAAGACCAAGCTCGAACAAGGCGTCAACCTCGCCAGCGATTTGGCGCGCAAAGCGGGCGAGACGGTCAACGAAGTGGCTACGGCCACGAAAGACAAGGCGACGCGGGTAGACAGTGACTTGCGCGTGACAGAAAACGTTCGTGAGGCTGCGCGCACGGCGGCAACCGGCGCGAGTGATTTAGGCAAGGCCGCCGAGCAAACCGCCAAAGACGTATTCGGTACGGCGCAAGGTTTTTATAAAAAAGCCGAGAGTGCTTATCAAACCGGAGCAAGCGGCGCGCGACTGACCGAAGCGACAGTGAGCGGATACGCCAAAGCGCGGCAATGGATCAAAGAGAATCCGGGCAAGACGGCGTGCGTGACCTTTTCGCTGGTCGCGGGCATTCGAGCGGGTTCGGCGCTGTCAGGCTTGGGCGCAACAGTGTTGGGTTCTTCGTTGATGGGCAACTGGTTCTTTCACAGCGCGCTGCCGATAGTGGGTATGCGAATGCTGACCGAAAAATACACGGCGTACTTGAAAGAACAGGAACAGCGTTTAGCCAGCGGCGAGTTAGAAGAAGCTGACCGCGCAGGTCTTGAGTTTCAAAAGAACATGACGAAATACGTCGGCGCTCCGTTGTTGGGTGCGTTCAGCATGGCGGCGGGCGCGACGATGATTGGCTCGGCATTTTCGGGCGCTACGGTGACGGGCTTGCCGTTGAATTTGATTTTGGGCGGCAATCCGTTGCTCAACGGCGTATGGTTCTTTGCCAACGGCGTGGTGTGCATTGTCGAGGGCTACAAGTTCTTTATGATTGCGCTGGCCGAAGAAGAAGAGGTGCAACGTGTCGTGCGCGAGATCAAAGGCTTATTGCCAGCGGCGGCAACGGCTTGAGTTTTACATCCGGTCATTGATCGGAAAGAATGAAAACTCAATCAGGCAGGCGTGATCGCCTGCCTTTAACTTTATTAGAAGGAGTCACACACGCAATGGCGAATCGCACTGCGACCATCGAAACCAACAAAGGCACGATCAAGTTTGAACTTTATGAAGACCTCGCGCCCATCACTACCAGCAATTTCATCGGCTTGGCCGAAAACAATTTTTATGACGGGCTGACGTTTCATCGTTATGTCAAAGATTTCGTCATTCAGGGCGGATGCCCGCAAGGCACAGGCACGGGCGGTTCGGGCAAGCACGTCAAACTCGAAGTCTCGCCCAACCTCAAACATGGAGAAGCAGGCGGCGTCGCGATGGCGCGCTCTTCGGCCCCTGACAGCGCGAGTTCGCAGTTCTATATCACGCTCGCGCCTGCGGCATTTTTGGATATGCAATATGCTGTGTTTGGCCGCGTCACTGAAGGGCTGGATGTCGCGCTGAACCTGCGCGAAGGTGACAAGATGACCACCGTCACGATCAGTTAAAACAGCACGATCAGTTAAAATGGATTGAAGCTATTTCAGAAACACGAAAGGCTAACCTGCGACGGGTTAGCCTTTCGTGTTTTGCGGTTCAGTTATTTCAAATGCTCATCAAACCAAGCCCAGATGGCTGGGTAATTTTGCTCGATACCCGGCCAATAAGTGTGCGGGCCACCCGGTTTGATGATGAGTTTCACCGGACGTTTCAATTCATCGTATTTGGTTTTGAGAATTTCAGATTGTTGCAACGGTACCGTCTTGTCGGCATCACCGTGAATCAAAAATAACGGAGGCGCAGCCGCCGTCACAAAGTTCATGGGCGAGATGCTTTTCAGTTGTACTTCAAGGTCGGTGATCTTGCCAAAAATGTCGGGGAACAACGACGGACGCACCAGTTGAATCGTCTTGTATCCATTCGCTGCGCCCCAATTCAGCATGTCGGTCGGCGGAAACCACGTCATCAATGCTTGCACGCGACTGCTCACGCGTTCGATTTCGTCTTTGGCTTCGGGCTTGCCATCATCTGCGGTGAAAGCCGCCATCAGCGAGAGATGTCCGCCTGAAGAGCCGCCGACCAAGCCAATGCGTTGCGGGTCAATGCCATATTCTTTGGCGTGCAAGCGCACCACTCGAACGGCACGTTTCACGTCTTCAACCATTTCAGGAACGAAATAACGCGGCATGCTGCCGTGGCGTACGACCAAAACGGTAAAACCGCCGTTCAATAAACCTTGAATCCAATGTTGTTTGCGCAACATTTCTTCTTCGGCAGGAAGCGATTTTTTAGAGCGCCAACTACCGCTCGACAAGATAATCACACCGATATTTTTTGCTTTGGTTTGGGGCGTCAATACATCATAGGTCAGCGCCAAACCATCTTTGTGACCATAGACGACATCTTCAACAGCGCGGTATTTGACTGGTTCGAGCTTGAATTCCTGCTGCGCCCGCGCGGTGACTGCCAACCCACATAACCAAGTGCCCAAAATCAGTACGGTAAATTTCTTTTTCATTCTCATTCGTAAAATTACTGGTTACCGATGGTCGGAGGGCAGAAGCCACCCAACCATCGGTAACTGACAACCGTTTTAGAAAATTATCTTCAACCCGATTTGCACGTCACGCGGCAAATTGGCTTGCCCCGTAACTTTGCCGAAGTTCGTGTTATTCGGCGTCAGGTTCGGATTGTCGAAAATCACTTTGTTGAAAGCGTTCAAAAATTCGCCGCGCAATTGCAGCCTGATGCTTTCGGTAAAAGCGAAGTTCTTGCTGACCGATAAATCCCACAGGTTCAACCGCTGGCCGCGAAACGCCGAAGCGCGCGAGGGCAACACGCGAATGCTGTTCGCCAACTGAATGCGCGTATCGGCGCGTTGCTTCACGGGATCAACGACGCCGTTGGTTTGCACGGCGGCATCGCTGAAATAGAACCTGCTGATGTCGAACGTGACGCCATCAACATTGCTGCTGCGGATGTCGGTTTTCAGCTTGGAAATGTCGCCGTTGACGTAGATGTTGCTGTAAGCGTTGTTGCTGGTGCCGCCGATATCAATGGTGCGACCGGATTGAACCTGACCGATGCCTTGCACCTGCCAGCCGCCGATCACGGCATTGACCACCTTGTTCCAATCGTTGCCGAACTTGCGGCCTTTGCCGAAAGGCAATTCCCAAATGCCGCTCGTCACGAAACGATGAGGCACATCGGCGCTCGACAAGCGCGATTCAAACTCCGTATCCACTTCGTTCAGGAATGAGCCGCGTTCGAGGAACTTGGAAAACGTGTAACTAAATAACGCCGTAAAGCCATTGCTAAAACGTTTCTCCAAGCGTCCCTGCAAGGCGTGATAACGGCTCGAACCATCATTGCGAATGGTCGTGATATTGCCGAATTGCGGGAACGGACGCAGCAACTGCCCCTTGTTAATCGTCGCACCATTCGATCCCGTACCCACGATCAGATTACGGAGCGGATTGGTAACGTTCGTCGCCAAAAAGTTAATCACGGTTTGGTCGCGTACGTTGCTGGTTGATTGATACTGGCGCGGAGTCGCGTTGAGGAAATTGCTATTCACCACACCGTCATAACCGCGATTGCCGACGTACTGCAATTCAGCCAGCCAGTTGCCGGGCAATTCACGTTGTCCGCCAAACGACCAGCGTTGCGCCTGCGTGTTGCGCACATTGCGCGGCAGGAACGTGATGTTCTGTCCCATTTGCGAAGCGAGTCCGAGGCTTGAACCCACAGCGGCCAGCACGCCGCTGGGAAACGGATTGGCGAGTGAGGAAACAAACGTCAGCCCGTTGTCATTGCTGCCGACAATCGGCGTAGCTTGTGAAAAGCCTGCTTGATTCGAACCCGCAATCACGAAAGGCACGGTGTAAAGGCCCCAGCCGCCACGAATGACAGTCTTGTCGTTTAGCTGATAGGCAAAGCCCACACGCGGTTGAATGTTGTTTTTATCGGCATCCCAAAAACTGCGCTGACTGTCGCTAACGAAAAGCAATCCGCCTTTCACGTTAAACGCGTTCGCCGCGATTTCAGGAATCGGCGCAGCGGCATAAGCCGTCCTAGCTGCGGCTTCGATGGGGCTAGCCGATGTGCGATCAAAGCCCGCGACATTGCGGTTGAATCGCTCATTCGTCGCGCCTTCATATTCGTAACGCAAGCCGAGATTGAGCGTCAGCTTGCGCGCTAGCTTCCAGTCGTCGTGAACGAACACGCCGTTATAAAGCGCCTGATTCGAGCGCGACGTATTGCGATCAATCGTACCGCCGGTGGTTTGTCCCAACAGGAACGAAGCCAACTCTTGCCCGATACCCGCCGCAGCCGAATTATCGAGCGGGCCGCGCGTGAAATTCGTGCCGAAATCATAACGCCCCGCCGCGTGGCCTGCGCCAAAGGCGTTTTCCCGGTATGAACGGAAATCGTAGCCCAGCCGCAGTGAATGCTTGCCCGCAATCTTGGTCAACGTGGATTGCAACGAATAGATGTTGTGGTTGTTGCTGCCACCAATGGGCTCGCCCAACACCGAGTAATTGCCGATCTCAAAACGTGGCAGATATTTTTCAGGACCGAACAACGCCGAGACGCTCGACGCAAAGCCCAAGCTCGCCGGATCAATCGCGCCTTCGTGCTGGCGAATAGTCGGTTCGTTAAAACGCGAAAAGCCTACGCGCGAATTCAAGACCACCGACGAAGAGAAATTGTAAACGTGATCAAACGTGCCACCGTCGTTGATGCGGTAAAGGAAGCCGCCCGTAGGCTTGATGCCGTTGACCTCTTTCGTCCAATTGCCGCGTGCCTCTACGCGATTGTTGTGCGAATAGCGGAAGAAAAACCGCTGCTTCTCAGTCAGGGTGTGATCGAAGCGATATGACTCGGAATGGAAGTTATCGGTGCGTGGGTTGCCGCTGATGTAATTGTTGCGGCCTTGCGCATCGCCCGGCTGGTTGGGCAGCGGATAGTATTTCAAATAGTTCAGCGCAATCGGACTCAACCGATTGGTCGGAATGATGTTGCCTGGAAAAGGATCGCGCCGCACGCGCGCGCCATCGGCACGAGCCGTGCGCGGGTCATAAATCACGATGCTCGGTAACAAAGCCGAGAAATTCCCTTCGCGTTGCGCCTGCGTTGGCACGGTATACAAACCAGGTTCAGGGAATACGTCTTTCAACCCTTCAAAGGCGAAGAAGAAAAAGCTCTTGTCTTTGCCGTTATAAACTTTGGGAATCCACACGGGGCCGCCCACCGTGAAGCCGTAGCGGTTATAACGCAGCGGATCACGATCAGCCTTGCCGTCGCGGTCGGCATCACGCGCCGGATTGGCCGCCAAATTCGTGCGATTCAAAAAGAAGGTGTTCGCCGAGAGCTTGTCGTTGCGCAGGAATTCATAAATCGTCCCGTGCAATTTGTTCGTGCCATTCTTGAGCGTCACGTTAACCGTAGCGCCTGCGGTATGCGCCGTCTGTCCGTCATAAGCCGCCGTCTCGACTTTGAATTCCTGCACGGCGTCGGCGGGCGGCACAAAGGCTACGCGCCCGCCACCACCGCCACTCGCCATATTCGGCGTACCGTCGAGTGTGAACTCGTTCCGTCCCGGTGCGCCGTCAGCCACGATGGCCGAAGTGCCGCCGTTGTCGAACGGACGCGAAAACCGCAAGTCGCCCGTATAAGCAATGCCCGGCGCGAGCCGCGACAACACAAACGGATTGCCGTCAGAGAGCGGCAATTCAGAAATGCGTCGCTGGTCAATCACCTGCCCCGCCGAAGCCGAAGTCGTTTCGAGCAACGGCGCGTCAGTCGTGATGTTGACGGTTTCGCTCACCGCGCCGACTTCGAGTTGCACATCCAATTGCAAACGGTCGCCGACGCGGACTTCGATATTGTCGCGCACCGATTTCTTGAATCCGGTGGATTCGACCGTCACGCGATACTTGCCCGGAATCAGATAAGGCGCGTTGAAATCGCCCGACTCGTTGGTCGTCGTGGCTTGATTCACATTAGTCGCCGTGTTGGTGATTGCCACGTTGGCGTTCGTCACGGCTGCGCCTGACCCCTCGGTGATGCGTCCGCTGATCGCGCCGCGAAAGTCCTGTGCGAGTGCCGCGAGACTCAGCATTAAAGCAAAGGTGCAGATAAAAAGAATTCTTCGAGTAAACATCGATGTGTACCTCCAAGTCAGTGATTTAGTTGTTGGTTCTATTGCCCAGCTTACTTTGTTGCGGCCTCGTCTGATTTTTGTCCTTGTGCGAGGCCATCGTGATGGCGTGGTGTTACCGAAAACGGCGTCATTATACTGAGTGCATAGCTAAAGCAAAGCCGCCGAAATTGACTCACCTGATCTCAATGCGATCACCGGCCACCGCCTGAGGCGAACTAACGTGAACCTCGAAATACGCCTTCACTTCCGCCGCCCATTCGCGCAGTCCTTGATAGCCGACTTCGTTTTTGAGTTTGATGTCGCCGGGGACGCCTACGGCATCAAGGCCGAGTTCGTTGGCGAGGTAAAGCGCGCGCGACAGATGAAAACTTTGCGTAACCAAGACCGCACGTTGCAATCCGAAAACCTCTTTGGCGCGCTTGCAGGTTTCGTAAGTCGAACGTCCGGCGTAATCCACGATCACGTCTTTTTTGTCTACGGCGTGGCTGACCAGATAATCGTGCATGGCTTTGGGTTCGTTATAGCTGGGATGGCGGTTGTCGCCTGACACTAGAATGCGATCAATTTGTTTGGCGCGATAAAGTTCAATGGCGGTGTCTACGCGGTCTTCGAGGACGGGGGAAAGTTCGCCGTTGCCGAATACGCTGGCACCGAAAACCACTGCGACACGCGGTCGCGGCCATTCCAGCAAATTCAATTGCCCAGCTTGTTTGATAATGCGACGGTCATATTGATGCACTTCGCTATGGACTGCGCCGAAAAAGATCGCAGCCAACACACCAATGATGATTAAAAGCAGAAACAAGCGTTGGGCCATCAAAAAAACTCCACTACTGGGGGCGAGCGGCATAAGACAATCGCCGCGTACGGGCTGTCAAGCAGCTTTACCTGCGCGAAGCCTTACGACTAGAATGCGCCACGTCACAACATTTATCTGCATTCCTTTTCGACTTTCAGTTACGACACAATCACCAACACGGCGTGAACCAGCTTGAGTTCGCGCCCTTAACCAATGAGGACGACTATGAGCAAGAAAAATGAAAACGTCTCGCGCCGGACTTTCGTGCAAGGCGCAGCAGTAACGGCAGCCGCTTCGACGTTTACTATCGTCGAAGCCAAATCAGTACGCGGCACGACCGCCAATTCGATGGTTGAAATCGGCTGGGTCGGCAACGGCGGGCAAGGTTCGCGCGATGCCCAACTGCTGGAACAAACCGGTATGGCAAAAATCGTCTCGGTCGGCGATTACTTCAAAACTCAGGCTGACAAAGCAGGGGCGCGGCACAAAGTCGAAGCCAATCGCGTTCACGTAGGCATTGATGCTTACAAAGCGGTCATCGGTTCAAAGGTTGATGCCGTGCTGTTGACCACGCCGCCGGGCTTTCGTCCCGAACATTTCAAAGCGGCAGTCGCGGCGAAAAAACATGTGTTCGCCGAAAAGCCGCTGGCGGTTGACGTACCCGGTTGCCACATCGTGATGGAAGCAGGCGAGAAAGCGAAGATGGAAAATCTGAGCGTCGTCGTCGGCTTGCAACGCCACTATTCCAAAGCCTATCGCGCGGCCAAGAAGATGTTTGACGAAGGCGGCATGGGGTCAGCCGTGATGGCGCATTCCGCCTGGGATCAAGGCAAAATCTGGCCGGATCGTCGCGGCAAACGCACTGACTGGAAGTCGCAGATGGATTACGAAGTGCAGCATTGGTATTTCTTCAAATGGCTGTGCGGCGACCACATCGTCGAGCAAAACATTCACAACATTGACGTGATTAACTGGTTCATGGGTGCGCCGCCCGTGCGCGCCAATGGCACGAGCGGCGTGTTCGATAAGCGCGACGGACTCGGCGACATTCACGATCACTTTGCGATTACTTACGAATACGCGAACGGCGTGCTTTCGCAAAATTCCTGCGTACAGGTTGACGGCGTGCGCGGCGATGTCTCTGAAACCATTCGCGGCACGAAAGGCACGTTCACCACATCGGCGGGCAAAGGCGGCACGGGCGGCGTACGCATCGAAGGCGTACCAACGCGCAAAGAGCCGAACCCCGCACCGCTTTATCAATACGCGGGTGGCGACGATAAGCATTACGATCAGGAAGCGGCGACCTTTGTGGCGAGCGTCTTGGGCAAAGGCGAAGGCGAAGACAAATATCGCAACGACACAAAGTATGGCGTCGAAAGCACCTTCACCGCCATCCTCGGACGCGAAGCCGCTTATCGCAAGACTTCGCTTTCGTGGACTGAGCTTTGGAACGAGAACAAGAAGATCACCTTCAAACCCGAACCGAAGGCTGACTAACACCGACTTTAGGCAGAGGCTTTAACAAACGGGCGCAAGCAATTTATCGGTTGCTTGCGCTCTTTTTGTTGCGCACAGCCTGACGCGACATAATGCGGCTATGCTCAAGATTTTCACGGCGGAACAAATGCGCGAACTCGACCGGCTCACGGTCGAACGCTGCGGCATTCCTTATGCGACGTTGATGGAGACGGCGGGCAGCCGGGTCGTTGACGCAATTGTTGAACGATTTGGAGAAGTAAAAGGAAAAACCTTTGCGGTCTTTTGCTGCACTGGAAACAACGGCGGAGACGGTGCTGTCATCGCGCGTCATTTGTGGATGCGCGGAGCGCTCATTGTTCAGGTGTACCTCTACGGAAAGATCGAAAACGTAAAAGGAGAAGCGCGAGCAAACTTCGAAGCGATTAAACAGATAACAGAAAATCTACCTTATAGCCCTGGTTACTATCCACATTTCTTCTTCCAAGAGATCGCAGAAGACAATAATGATACGGTTTACGATGGTTCTGAGATTGTCGTTGATGCACTATTCGGTACCGGTTTAATTCGTCCAGTTTCAGGCACACAGGCATTAGCCATCGAATCAATAAACGAGTGCAAAGACCTCTCATCCATCGTTTCCGTAGACATCCCTTCCGGCCTTTCATCCGACGCCGAACATCCCATCGGCCCACACGTCGAAGCCGATCTCACGGTTTCCTTCACTGGCCCAAAAATCGGCAACGTACTCGCGCCCGCCTGCGCCGCGAACGGCAAGCTCGTCATCGCTAACATCGGTGCGCCCGAATGGCTTTTCGCTGAAGTCAATTCGCAACTCAATCTGCTTGAAACATCCGACATCAAAACTTTTCTGGACGATTCGCGCCGCGCTGCGCACGCCCACAAAAACTCCGTCGGCGATGTGTTGCTCATCGCCGGTTCGCGCGGTAAGACCGGCGCGGCAGCGTTGGCGGCAGAAGCCGTCTTGCGTTCAGGCGCGGGACTGGTGACGGTGGCTACGGCACAATCGGCGCAAGCCTTGCTCGTCACGCAATGTCTGAATGAAGCGATGACCGAGCCACTGGCCGAAACATACAACGGAGCCATTGCCGAAGAAGCCATCGCGCGGGCCTTGCAACTCGCACAGTCGCGCACGGCGCTGGCGATTGGGCCAGGGCTTGCTTCGCACGAAGGGACGACGCAGCAATTCGTGCGCGAGTTTGTCACGCAACGCAATGCGCCGCTTGTGATTGACGCCGACGGATTGAACGCGCTGGCTCCGTGGCCGCAAGAACTTAAAGGCTCTGACGAATTGCCAATCATCATCACGCCGCATCCGGGCGAGATGGCGCGACTGACCGGGAAGACCAACGCAGAAATCATCGCTGACCGCATCGGCGTGGCGCGCGAGTTCGCTACGAAGCATCACGTCATCACCGTGTTGAAAGGCAGCCGTTCATTGATCGCAGCGCCTGACGGACAGGTTTATGTCAATCCGACGGGCAATGCGGGAATGGCTACGGCAGGGTCGGGCGATGTGTTGACGGGCTTGCTGGCAGGCCTTCTTGCACAAAAGCCGACGCAGCGTCCGCAAGATGCTTTGGGCGCGACAATAGCGGCAGTTTATTTGCACGGACTGGCGGGCGACCTCGCAGCGCAACAACTGGGGCAGCGTTCGCTCATCGCTTCTGACCTCATCGCGCACCTGAGCGCAGCCATCCTGCAAGTCGGCGGTTCAGCAGAACGCGGTACATCGAAATCCATCACCAAAATCTGAATGCCAGCAATTCCCACCGGACAATTCATCACGCATTCCGCCGAAGAAACTTTCGAGTTGGCTTACGGCATCGGCGAATCGCTCACGACGGCAACCGTGTTTTTGCTGCACGGCGATTTGGGCGCGGGCAAGACCGTCTTTGCAAAAGGCATCGCGGCGGGACTCGACATTGATCCGGCGGGCGTGAACAGCCCCACGTTCACGCTGGTCAACGCGCACGCGGGACGCATGCGGCTTTATCACTTAGACCTTTATCGCTTGAGCGGTACGACGGAAGAGGTGCGCGAAATCGGTTTGGAAGAAATGCTCAACGAACCGCAAGCCGTCGTACTGATCGAATGGGCGGAGCGGTTGGGTGGTTGGGTCATCCCTGCGGCTTACGAAGTTTCGTTGCGTGATGACGGCGAAGAAGATCGTCGCATTGATATACGCCATCAGTGAAGCGACACACCTTACGCTTTTATAACATCTTTACATAAAACTAAGCGGGGAAGATCCTTGAAAAATCTTCCCCGCCAGATGCATCAGCTGATGATGCATCAGCTTTGGTTTTTCGGCACACTCACCAACACGGTGCGCGTCGCCGTATTCCCCGCCGCGTCTTGACACGTAATCGTGATCGTATAGATGCGTCCGTTCCAGCTGCCCGCTCTTTCCGCGCGCAGCCGAACGTGATGCGCATCCAGCACTTCCCAATCAGGAGCCGTATCGCCATCGCCCGTGCCGTTGACGGGTTCGTTGCTCATTACGCTCAACGAACAATCAAGATTGGCAGACAGCGTGTG
>JANNUY010000477.1:0-7531 GCA_031414155.1 Acidobacteriota bacterium | reverse complement strand
TAACGCGCTGGTGCTGACCGTAGCCAGCGTAACTGCCAGCGTATCCGCCGCCAGTTACGCCGACAATCAAACCGTCGCACCTGATTCCATCGTGGCCGCGTTCGGCGTAAATCTGGCAACAAGCACCGGCGTAGCAATGACCGTACCGCTGCCGACGACCTTAAACGGCACGACGGTGCGCATCCGTGACGCAGCGGGCAATGAACGCCTGGCTCCGCTGTTTTTCGTCGCGGCGAATCAGGTGAATTACCTGTTGCCTGCCGGGTTAGTGGGCGGAGCCGCTACGGTGACGATCACCGCTGGTGATCGCCGGGTGGCGATTGGACGCTTGCTAATCGCGCGCGTCGAACCAGGCTTGTTCTCGGCCAACGCGACGGGGCAAGGCGTAATGGCCGCGCTGGCCTTGCGCGTTCGCGCCAACGGCGAACTGGTTTACGAAGAACTCGCCCGCTTCAATCCAGCGACCGCGAGCTTCGTGCCCGTGCCGCTTGATTTGGGGCCTGAGTCAGATCGCGTCTTCCTGATTGCCTTCGGCACGGGTTTCCGTAATCGCAACGAATTGGCGAACGTGACGGCAACTTTGGGCAACACCAACCTGCCGGTGCTTTATGCCGGAGCGCAAGGCGAGAACGTCGGACTCGACCAACTCAATCTAGGCCCGATCCCGCGCAGTTTTGCGGGAGCAGGTTCAGTCAATCTCACCGTGCGCGTCGAAGGCAAACAAGCCAACGTCGTGTCGGTGACATTTCGGTAAATTTTTCCGGCGGTTCGATGCGTTGGGTCAATTCGCCCCGACGCGGCGTTTTCACATCACAAGCCTGCGGTCATCCTCCAATAGGCTCCAACAGGATGACCGCAGGCCGTTTTTATGGGCAAAAAGTTGAGCAGACGGGATGCGCAAATGAAAAGTGCATGCTAGACTGCGCGACTTGTTTCACATTAAAACTCAACCGGACGGCAGGCGCGGCGTGTAAGGCGTGTCCGTGCGAACCTGATCTTAGTACTGCAATTAATGAACTGTTCCCAAGGCTGGTTTTCTCTCACTTACCGCTCCATTGACCGCTCTGTCGGATTACGGAACCCGTGCGCGGCTGGCTTTTATGCCAGTGCGACGGGGCGGAATTACTTAAAGACGATTGCCCTTCTTAACTTCTCCTGTGCCTTGCGTAATCAGTTCATTCCCCTGTTAGGGCCAGCGTTACCTATGTTGATGGTCAGCGTTACATAGGCATTCGACCGCTTCGGTTTATTCCCCCAAACTGAGTACAAAATAAAGCTGAGATCGCAAATTTAAGCAGTGCCAATCATTTTAATATAGACCTGTGTGTGCGATGAACGTCGCACACGCTTTGCAATGATGAAAGGGAGTATTCAACCAATGTTTTCCATATTTTCAAGATTATCCAAGTCCCAGAACCCGCGCCCGCTGAATCATACGATGAGTCACAAATTATGGCGTTATGGGTTGCCGTTATTGCTTTGCGCAATGACGTTGAGCGGCGTCACCTGGCGGGCTTTGCGCACCGCGCAAGCCCAGCAAGGCAATGGCGCGGCGTCAATCTTTAGCGTCCCTCAAACTGGCAGCAGCGCTACGGCGCGCGCGATGTCCAGCACCGCAGTCAAGCTGGAAGTTCAGCAAGGCTGCACGGTGAATTGCGGTGCGACCGTGCCCGCCACCGGCAACGCCAACCAAGCCATCGCCTTTGCCGCAACGGCGACCGTGACCGGGTGTTCGACACAACCGACTTATCAATGGGATTTCGGCGACGGTTCGCCGCTCTCAATCCAACAGAATCCGAGTAAAACCTATACGGCGGCGGGCACTTACAACTGGCGCCTGACGACCAATATCAGCAGCGGCGGAACCAACATTGACACCGTCGTGGGCGGCGTGGGCGAAGGCGCTCCGGCCAAACAATCACCTTATCTGACGCCTTATTCGGTCGCTGCCGATGCGCAAAATCGCGGCGTTTTCGTGATGGAAAACGGCGACAATGCGACGGTGCTGCGCTTTATCAACACCACCAACCAGCCTGTCACACTGGGCGGACGCACGATTGACGCGGGCATCAACCGCACTATCGTGGGCAGCGGCAGCGACGAACTGGGCGAAAATATCGCGGGTCTCAACGTGCAGCTTGCCGATGCCTTCGGGTTAGCCGCTCATCCGAACGGCAACCTGGTTTACTTTGTCGTGCAAAATCCGCCGCGCGTGCGGGCGCTTAACATTTCGGCTACTAATCAAACTGTCGGCACGCGCAGCGTGGCTCCCGGCAACGTAGCCACGCTGGCTGAAATTGCGGCGGCTGATTCGTTGAATGGGCTGGCGATCAACTCATCCGGTGATGTATTCACGGCTTCGCCCGTCACGAACATCAACCGCGTTTACCGCATTAGCCCAACCGGACAGGTTTCCAACTTCGCGGGCAGTGGCGCTCCCACCAGAGGCACCGATGGTTTCACGGCTGGCCCCGCGACGGGCGTCGCACTTTCTCAACCGCGCGCGCTCGCCGTTGACCCGAACAACAACGTATACATCGCCGATTCGTCGCATCAACGCGTCATTCGCGTAGACCCCGGCGGTGCTGCGACACTCGTTACGCAATTCACCCAACCGGCCACCGGGCAGGGCGTTTATCCCAGCGGATTGGCCTTTTTCAGCGGCGCGCTTTACATCGCGCTAGGCAATCAGCAAACCATCGTGCGTCCCGGCGGCAACACCACTGACACCGTGCGCGTGGCAGGATCAGCAGGCCAGTCGTGCGATTACAGCAGCAGCGCGTGCGGCGACAACGGCCCGGCTCTCAACGCGGGCTTTTTCATTCAAAGCAGCGTAGGCACTCCGCCTTTTGCTCACATTGCCGCCAGCAACAACGGCTTATACATTCCCGATCAAGGCTCGATTCTGCGCGGACGTGTGCGCTTCCTGAATTTAACCAGCGCCCCTGTCACGTTGGCGGGCACGACGACGCCCGCGCTGGGCATCAACACGATTGCCGGTAACGGCTTGCAAACGCCTTATGACGGCGTAGCCGCGCTCGCGACCGAATTGCGCGTCAACAACGGCGTGGCGGTGGATGCAAACAACAACCTGTGGCTGGCTGATTCGAGTTCCAACCGCATTCGTTTTGTGAATCGTGGCAGCAGCGAAATCACACTTTTCCCGAACGTCCCACCGGCCAAGTTGATTGTTCCGGCGGGCGCAATCGTTACGGTCAACAAAGACGCGGGCGTCGGACAAGGCGATAACACGACGGCCAATCAGATGTTTTTGAATACGCCGCAAGGCATTTTCATTACCAGTCGCGGCCTTTACATCGTCGAGACGCTGGGCGCTGGCACGGTCGGCGCTGGCACGGCTGCTCGCAAAACAGGACGCATTCGCTTCCTCAATACGTCTAGCGAGACACAGAATATCTATGGCATCTCGGTTGCGCCGGGTATCGTCGTCACGATTGCAGGTGGCGGACAAGACCCGGGCAGCATCGGCGATGGCGGCCCGGCGCTGAACGCAAAACTGCTCGGCCCGTCAGACATTGTGGTCAACGCGGCGGGTGACATTTATATCGCCGACCCCGGCAACCGGGCCGTGCGCAAGATCAGCGTCAGCAGCGGTCTCATTTCAAGCCTGGCGCTCACCCCTTCCGATTACGTCGGCCTCGCGCTCGACAACAGCGGACGCCTTTATGCCGCAGACAATGACCGCAATCGCGTGTGGCGCGAATCGGCGGCAAATAGCAATAGCTTCGCGGCCATGACGACCGATCCGTTAATTTACAGTCCGCGCGATGTCGTGGTGGATGCCAGTGGCAATGCCTATGTGTTAAACGCCGCCCGCACCTCGACCGACGCTGACCCTAACGCGCATCGCATCATTCGCGTGACACCGGCTGGGGTGGCTTCGGTTTTTGCCGGTACGACCGTTGGCTTCAGCGGCGACGGCGGCCCCGCAGCAGCAGCACGGCTGAATATCTATTCTTCGCCGGTCAGTCTGGTGACGGTTGGTTCGGGCGCGCTCGCCGACACGACCGTCAACATGGCGATCAATGCCGCCGGCGAAATCTTTTTCAGTGACATCAACAATCGCCGCATTCGTCGCATCGCGTCGGGCGAGGTGAGTTGCACGCGCACGGGCACGATCACGATTACGGGCGATGGAAATCCGTCACCCACCCTGACCGCGATTACGCCCAGCACGCGCGGGGCAGGAACGCCGGGCAATTTCAACATAACGGCTACTGGTACGGGCTTTTTAGCTTCGTCTGTGGTGCGCTGGAACGGGCAAGATCGGGTGACGACCTTTGTCAGTTCAACGAATTTGACGGCGCAGATTCTCGCCAGCGACGTTGCCACGATTAGCACCGCCAGCGTCTCGGTCTTCAATCCGGCTCCCGGCGGCGGCACGTCGGCAGCGCAAACCTTCACGATTCAGAATCAAAATCCGGTGCCTTCGATGGGAACGATTACGCCAAGTACCATCGTGGTGAATACGCCCTTCCTGATCACGGTCAACGGCATGGGCTTTCGTCCCAATTCGGTCGTGCGTTGGGAAGGCCAAAACCGTCCCACGACATATGTCAGCGACATTCTGCTCACCGCGCAGATTCCGGCTTCTGACGTGGCGACCACAGGCAACTACGACGTGAATGTTTTCACGCCGGAACCCGGCGGCGGCTCGTCCAGCAATGCACGCTTTCTGGTCACGACCACCAATGCGGCTCCCAGCATTTCACTGGTTTCTCCGGTCAACGCAAGTCCCGGCGGAGCCGCCTTTGTGCTGACCGTATCGGGAAACAATTTCGCCTACAATTCGGTGGTGCGCTGGAACGGACAAAATCGCACCACGACGTTCGGTTCTGCTAACACGCTCACGGCGCAAATTACCGCAGCGGATATTGCGACGGCGGGGGTTTTCCCAATCACGGTTTTCACGTCCACGCCGGGCGGCGGCGTAACGACGGCGTTAGATTTCACCGTGGGCGGAGCCGCCGCGGCTGTCTCGGCTGCCAGCTATGCCAGACCGCTGCCAGCTGAATCAATTTCAGCGCTGTTTGGTGCTGACCTCGCAACCGGCGTCGCTATCGGTCAAACGGTTCCCTTGCCCACCACGCTGTTGGGAACGACCGTAACGGTGCGTGATAGCGCAGGCACAAACCGTCCCGCTCCGCTGTTTTTCGTCTCGCCCGGACAGATCAACTTTCAGGTTCCGCAAGGCACCGTGCAAGGACAAGCCACCATTATCGTGCGCTCTGGCGACGGCAAATTCTCTGCCACCACCGCCAATATCGAAGCCATTGAACCGGCCTTCTTTACGGCGAACGCTTCTGGGTCAGGCTTGGCATCAGCCGTAGCCTTACGCGTCAAAGCCGACGGCACACTGATTTATGAAGACGTGATCAAAGTTGAGAACGGCCAAGTCGTTGCGCTGCCGATTGACCTCGGACCAGCGTCGGATTTGGTGTTTATCATCGCTTTCGGCACGGGCATTCGTGGTCACGCAGAGGGGTCTTTAGGCACGGCAACCTTGGGCGGAGAAAACCTGCCTTCGGCTTACGCCGGACCGCAAGGCGGCTTGGTCGGACTCGATCAAGTCAACCTCGGCCCTATTCCGCGCAGCCTCATCGGACGCGGCTCAGTCAATCTGGCTTATACGCTGGATGGCAAAGCCGCCAACGTCGTGACGGTCTCAATCAAGTAACCAACCGGCAAATAACCAACGCCTGTAAGGGCTAAAAAGAAAGCGGCGCGTGAACTTTAATCGTTCACGCGCCGCTTTCTTTTTTCGAAACGGAAAATCTCGATTGTTTTGCCTTAACTTCTCCGTCTGTTCCGTTATTTCCGTTTGTTGCGTATTCTTCTTCGTTCCCTTAACTCAACCTCAATGGCCTGAAAGCGGAATGCGTTATTCTAGCAAATCAGGCTGTTCGCGGACGATACGCGCATAAAGCGGTTGAAACTGAAACCAGCCTGCGACCTGCGAACCGACTTGCCCGCGCGTCTTGATGGCCTGTTCGTGTTCGATGTGAATGGGTTCGCCTGCGGCTTCGGCTAACAATTGCGCCTGACAGCTTCGATCCATCGTGATGAACCACCACGCGGCTTCGTCAACCGATTGGCCGACGGTGAGCAAGCCGTGATTGCGCAGAATGACGGCTTTGCTGTTGCCCAACGCGGCGGCGATGCGCTGGCCTTCTTCGAGATCAAGTACGACACCGGTGTAATCCTGAAAGACGCCGTGGTCTTCATAAAACGCGCAGGCATCCTGTGTTAGTGGACTCAAATGCCGCCCCAACGTAGACCACGCTTTGCCATACATCGAATGCGCGTGCGCGGCGGCCACGCACTCAGGCCGCGCGGCATGCACTTGCGAATGAATCGCAAACGCGGCGGCATTGACCGGATATTCGCCTTCGACAACCTGGCCTTCGTGATTGACGAGAATCAAATCTGACACGCGAATCTGGCTAAAATCCACGCCGAACGGATTCACCCAGAAATGATCGCGGCGTTCGGGGTCGCGCGCTGTGATATGTCCGGCGACGCCTTCGTCAAAGCCGAATTTTGAGAATAATCGCAACGCTGCTGCCAATCGCTGTTTGATATACGTGCGAACTTCTTCGGCATTCGTGAAACTCGGCGGTTGCGGCAACTTGAGCACTCGCTCGCTGCTTTGCGCCAGCCGCTCTTGCGCAGCGATTACGTCAGGGGTGCTGACCGCATTGGTGTTTTCCATATCTTTCTCCCGTTAGGTCTTCCGTTAGGTAATGAAGTGTGAGCGACGGGAGTTTTAAGAGCGATGGCGCTGAGTGTCAAGCCAAAGGGCGTGCGGCTTCTGTCAAAGCCTCACGCCCTTTTTGGTAACGGTTGAATTGAGCGTGCGTTTAGTCACGACCTCCGAAGCCGCCGCCGCCCGCCAACGAACGAACTATTTGCAACACGCGGTCAGCCGTGAACTTGGTATTCAACGCCGTGAGTTGTCCGCCTGTGTTGAGGTTCGCCAACACATCAAGTGCAAATTTGGCTGACAGTTTCAACCGCGCTGCGCTTAACACTGCATGGCGCGCCGCAATGGCATCAGCCGCCGTATTCGCCGCCGCCTGATTGCCCGCGAGAATCGCCGCCTCATAAGCGTCGTGCGCCGTTGCCAATGCCGTATCTTCTCCATCCGGCAAAGCGGCGCGATAAGCCGTAATCAAAGCCGTCAACGCCGTTTCCTGCGTCGCCGTCAACACCGGCGCGCTGGCTTGCGTAATGGCGCGTTTCAAACCCGCCAACGGATCACGCGTGGCATTATTGCCTTGTCCACCGTGTCCCTGGGCCAAGCCCATCACCGCACTCATCGCCAGCAAGCCTACCATCATTGTGAAAGTCTTCATTTGATACTTCATCTGTTTTCAAAGCTCCTTGTTAATGCTTGTATTGATTGAAAAGACGCGCGACAGGGTTTGGTGCGAGACTTCCCCTTTTACCCATTCAGTATCGCCACCAACGTGCGCTGTCGCGCGCCTTCTGATTTGCAGCGGCTTCTTCA
>JANNUY010000476.1:0-1921 GCA_031414155.1 Acidobacteriota bacterium | reverse complement strand
ACGCGCCCGTTCGGACGCTTGCTCGTGCCGCGCGACATCGCTTACGCCGCGCTCTATTTCGCCAGTGATGAAAGCGCATTGATTACCGGTTCGGTTTTGGATTTGGAACAACACCCCGTCGGCGGCCCGCCGAATTGGTAGAGTCGAACGCGCAAGCAGGTAGCCCCGCCTTGAGGCGGAATGTCTCGCTCGCCGAAACATTCCGCCTCAAGGCGGGACTACGAACAGGAGGAGCTTTTCCAATGAGATTTTTTCGCAAGCTGCTGGCTTCGCCTTTCGTAGCCCTCGCCACCATCATCATCCTGCTCGAAGACTGGCTGTGGGATGACTTGCAGCGCCTCGCCGCAGCCATTGGACGCTTGCCGGTTTTCAAACAGATCGAAACGCTCATCGTTGGCCTGCCGCCTTATGCGTGTTTGGTAGCGTTCGCCGCGCCTTCGTTGTTGCTGATTCCGGTCAAGCTCACCGCGCTTTATTTCATCGCGCATCATCACGCGACCTTGGGATTGCTCACCGTCATCGGCGCAAAGTTCGTAGGCACTGCGCTGATCGCGCGTATTTACACCCTGACCGAAAGCAAGCTGCTGCAAATCGGCTGGTTCGCGCGACTGCACGCGCGTTTCGTTGCGTTCAAAACCAAAACCTATGCGGTCATCAAAGCCACGCGGATTTATCAAATGGCACACGCTTACAAGCTGCGCGTCAAAGAATATCTGCGCCAACGCAAGCAATCGTTCCTGCAACGCCGTTGGGTAGCCGCGCTCAAACTCTCGCGCAAGGCGAGCCGATAAACAGATTACCAGTTACTCAAAAATTCAATGTTGTTTTGCATGGCTTCGGCTGACTTGGCTTGCGTGAGTCGCAGCAGCCGCAGCACTTGTTCGCCAATGGTGAAGCGTTGTTGATGAATCAGGATGATGCCGCTGTGTGGTTTGCCGTGCGCCAGATATTCGGCGTGGAGCGTAAGGAAATCGCGCAGGTTGCAGGTGCAAATCACGCGGCTTTCGGCAGTGGCAAAATCGAGTTGTTCGTTATCAGGGAATCCGAGGCGGCTTTCTTCGAGTACGGTGGTTACGTCTACGCCACGCTGCCGCAGGTTGTGGGCAACGGCGCGCGCCATCGCATCTTCATCGAGAAAAAGTCGAAGCGGCATAAGGCCTCTTTCTAAGCTGCCATCTCAGGCGTGAGGGCAAGTTGGGCTTGTTGATGTTCAAGCGACAGCCGGTCGTGCAAGTCGGCTTCAGCGGCAATAGCGGAATCAATTTCTTCGCGGTTGGCGTGGTAATAAGCCAGCGCCGCGTAAACTTGCGCGGCTGATAGATAGCCGTACTGGAAAGCGATTTCTTCTGGTGACGTACCGCTTTTGTAACTCATCGCGATGGCTTGCACGGTTACGCGCGTACCGTCTATGCGCGGACGTCCGCCAACGATGCCGGGCGTAGTGGTGATGAATGATTCGATGCTGACGCTCATAACTTGATCCTCCCAATGCGGCGGCGATGTTAGCGCAAGCCGATTCCCAGGCAAACTGTAACGCTTACCTCATGCGAAGACAGCATCGGCGAGTTGAGGGCAATGATATTTTGCATAAATCGTTCCTCCCTTTCTCATCAGCCGTAAGTTAAGTAAGCCAGCAGCGGAAACAATGACCTCGTCGGATAAGAGTTCAGACATGTTCGTTAGTCCTGATACCTGCACTGTAATTTGATCATTTCCTCCCGCTCGATACAGGCGTTCTCGAACGTCTACGAAAGGATATTTTTGCTGAAACGCTTGAATTGATGAGTAATGCTGCTGAATTACTGTTTTTGCGAGATTTACAAAAGCCCCTAAGTACAGGACAAAACCTGAAGCATTTTCTGCCAAGTTTTGACGTTGAAGTTGCCGAAAGTCGCCAGCGCGGTGCGTAGCTCATCAAAAC
>JANNUY010000475.1:0-2742 GCA_031414155.1 Acidobacteriota bacterium | reverse complement strand
CAACTTGCACAAGCTCAGTTTGAACCCTGTCTCGTTTATACAAATTCCGATTGTTCCGGCGCGTTGTTGAGCCGATGTGATTTTATCATCTGAAAAAAATCAGGGCTGCGTTTCTTCAAGAAACGCAGCCCTTTTTAGGACGACTTGATGATGTTACTAAACGAGCCAATGAGCATGATTTCAATCGTTTCTGCACTCGCGATTGAAACCATTCGACACCTCCGTTGAAACTGCCAACGGGTATGAGTCCAGCGGGTATGTATGAATGAAAAAGATAAAAGCAATGGGTCGTCGCCATTGCCCCGCTATATGACGCTATATGAAAAGAACGTGAATCGCGCAGCAAGTGAGTTACGCTTTTCTCCCCCAAGTAAAACGTAACCCACTCGCTACCGAAAACTTTAGCGTGTGACGGGAAACTCACCCCAGCAAAACCAAAAAGACGGTTTCACCGCTAAAGCCAAAAGTGCGGTCATTCTAACGATGACTTTCAATGAGACTCGTTGGCACCGATATAACGTGGGCCTCACTCGTCCCTCCTTCTCCAGCTAGCTTTCTTCGTCAGACAATCGGTTTAACACTTACCGAAGTTCACTGCTGAATTTATTACCGTCTTTCGATGATGATAATGCGTAATGACTTGCCATCTGTCTAACTCATTGTTTTAATCTCGGCAATCAAGATACCTAATGAATCAAAATTGGTAAGACAGGTTTGTAACCTGTCCGATCTTTCCAACGAACGCAGACAGGTTGCGAACCTGTCCTACCAATTTGCAGAGGATACCGACTATGGAAATGGCACAGCTAAGAACGTTTCGCGCAGTAGCCGAAATGTTGAATTTCACGCGCGCGGCGGAGCGCATGCATTTGACGCAATCTGCCGTGAGCCATCAGATCAAGGCGCTCGAAGAAGAATTGGGCGAGCCGCTTTTCATTCGCGCCAAACGCGGCGTCAAACTTTCGCAAGCGGGCAAGGCTGCGCTTGAACACGTCGAGCGCATCCTTGATGAGACCGAAGCATTGCGCGAGCGCGTGTCAGGCCGCGCGAGCGAACCGCAAGGCCGCGTGCGCGTGGCTGCCGCAACCCAGGCGTTTGTGTATCTATTCGCGCCGTTGTTCGAATCGTTTATGGAATCGCACCCCGGTGTAGATTTGATCTTCCGCACCACGGCTACGACAGAGCAAACCGTGGCAGATATTCTCAACGGCACATCGGACGTGGGCTTCGCGTCGCTCGCGGTCTATTCGCCGAATTTGCAAGTGACAAAATTATTCGATGACGAACTCGTACTGGTGATGAGTCCTGCGCATCGGTTGGCGAAGAAGCGGTTAGTTACGGTAGAAGAAGTGCAAAGTGAGCGCTGGATTCTGTTTGAGCGTGGCGCTTCGATTCGGCGCGCGACCGATCAGTTCTTCGATCAAGTCGGCTTTCACCCCGATTTGGCGCTCGAATCGAACGATACGTTTTTTATCAAACGGATGATCGAACGCGGTTTGGGCATTTCGATGATGCCGGCCTGGGCGGTGATGGAAGAGGTCAAAGTCGGCAAGCTCGCGCAATCGCGCATCACCGATCACAGCTTGCGCCGCGCGGTGGCGATGGTTTCGCTCGGACGCTTTCAACCTTCACCGACGCGCGCTTTTATTTCTTATATCCTGCGCCACAAAGCGCAGTTGCAGGCGCTGGCTGAAGGCGAATCGTCTGTCAAAAAGTCCAAGTAAGGAGAGCATCCCGTGATCCCACACTTACGCGCACGTTTTAACCAAAAATTTTCCGCGGCTTCTTATCAACGCTTCTTGCAACGTTTGAACGAAGCCTGTGGCGTCGAGATCGAATTCCGTCCTTGCGAGACGCCGGTCTTTTTGCCGCGCGACTTGCTGCAAAACATGGTCGAGAGTGGGCAAGAATTGATTCGGCAATTGAGTATGCCGGATTATCTGGCGGCTTCGACGCGCGCGATTCCGGCGGCGTTTCACGCGCCTAACGAAGGCACGCACCCTGACTTCATTCAAATAGATTTCGCCGTCACGCGCGACGCCGCCGGTCAATGGCAACCGCAATTGATCGAATTGCAAGGCTGCGCATCGCTGTATGCCTTTCAGTATTTGTTGCCGCACGCTTATCAGGAAATTTATGATCTCAGCGGGTTGGATTACCTGCTGAATGGCCTGACGGATGAAAGCTATCTGGCGCTATTGCGTGACGTGTTGTTTAACGGACACGACCCCGCCCAAGTCGTCTTGATGGAAGTCGAACCCGACCAACAAAAGACGCTGCCCGACTTTCGCCTGACCGAAAAGCTCTTCGGCATTCGCACCGTTGACGTAGCCCAACTGCGGAAACGCGGACGACGGTTGACTTACGAACGCGACGGCCAAGAAATCGAAATCAAGCGCCTTTACAACCGCGTCATCATTGACGAATTCGCCAAGAAAAACATTCAGGCCGCTTTCGACTTCCGCGATGACTTGGATGTTGAATGGGCTGGGCATCCAAACTGGTACTTTCGTTGGAGCAAGTTTTCCCTGCCCTATCTCAAACATCCGTCGGTGCCGCGCGCCTGGTTTCTCAACGAATTACCCGAAGTGCCAAGCGATTTGGACAAGTTCGTATTGAAGCCGCTCTTTTCGTTCGCGGGCAGCGGCGTGAAAGTTCACGTCACGCCGGAAGACTTAGCGGCGATTCCGGCCAACGAACGCGGCGATTATTTGCTGCAAGAAAAAGTAGCTTATGCGCCCG
>JANNUY010000474.1:0-13761 GCA_031414155.1 Acidobacteriota bacterium | reverse complement strand
GCGCTACGGCAAAGGGACTGATACGCTGGCGGCGGCTTTAGGCCCAATGGTGCGGACGGATTGGGACGACGAACCTTTGCCGACGGCTCATTTCGATGTGGTGTGTTTTTCGATTGTCGAGTGGGATTCTCGCTTTCAGCGCCCGCAACAATTGATGGCGCAAATGGCGCAAGTCGGCCATCGCGTTTTTTATATCAGCCAGCACTTTCGTGGCAGCGGCAAGCCCTTTCAAATAACGAATCGCGGCGAAAATCTCTATGAGGTTTCGCTGCGCGGGCCGGCGGTCAATGTTTATACGGGAACCTTGACGGCGGAACCGCGCGCGGAACTGCAAGCGTCGCTCAATGCGTTACGGCGCGAGATGGGGTTGGGAGCCACGTTGTCAGTCGTGCAGTTGCCGTTTTGGTGGCCGCTGGCCGAAGCCTTGCGGCAAGCGTTTGCGTGGCCGGTGCTTTATGACGCGATGGACTTTCACGCCGGTTTTTTCGCAGACCTTCAGCAAATGCAGGAAACGGAAACCAGTTTGTTGGTCGGCGCAGATCAGGTCGTGGTGTCTTCGCGGTCTTTGCTGGAAGAAGTGCAGACTCATACCAGCCGCGCCAGTTTGGTGCGGAATGGCTGTGATTACGAGCATTTTGCGCAGGTCACGCACGAAGCGCGTGGGGATAGGCAGCGTCCGCAAATCGGGTATTACGGGACGATGGCGGAATGGTTTGACGCCGACTTGGTCGCCGATCTCGCGCAACAACGACCGGATTGGGATTTCGTGCTGATCGGTTCGACCGCGACGGCTGAGCTCAAACGTTTGAGCCGGTTGCCTAACGTCAAACTGAGAGGGGAACAGCCTTATGCACGGCTGCCGCATTGGTTGCAGCAAATGGATGTGCTGTTGATTCCTTTCAAGCGCCTGCCGCTGACCGAAGCGGCGAACCCCGCCAAGGTTTATGAAATTCTCGCGGCAGGCAAGCCGCTGGTCGCAGTGCCGCTGCCTGAAATCGTAGCGTTGAATGACCGCGAGCCATTGGTGCAATTTGCTCGCAACGCGGCGGAGTTTATCCGTGAAATCGAAACGGCGTTGGCGCAACACTCGCCGGATTTGCCCGATTTGGTTGCTCGACGGCGAGCGTTCGCTCGTGCGAACACCTGGCGTGCGCGCGGCGAAGAGCTGATGCCGTTGGCGCAAGCCTGTTTCCCCCAAGCCTCCATCGTGATCGTGACCTATCACAACCGCGAACTGAACCGCGAATGCATTCAAGCTCTTTACGAACACACCGAGTGGCCCAATTTCGAAGTCTTCGTCGTGGATAACGCTTCGACCGATGGCACGCCGGATATGTTGCGCGGCCTGGAAGGGAAATATCCTGCTCTCACCGTGATGCTCAACGAACAGAATCTGGGTTTTGCCAAAGCCAATAATCAGGCGCTGCAACAGGCGACGGGCGAATATCTGGTGTTGTTGAATAATGACACGGTGGTTACGCGGGGCTGGCTGGCCGGGTTGATTCGCCATCTGGCGGCCGATGAATACTTGGGGTTGGTCGGCCCGGTTACGAACGAAATCGGTAACGAAGCCAAGATTCCGGTGGGCTATCAGCAACTAGCCGACATGCCGCGTTGGGCGCGGCGCCACTCGCTTGAACACGACGACGAATTAGTAGACTTGCCGATGCTGGCGATGTTTTGCGTCGCCATCCGCCGCACAGTTTTTTCTGCCATTGGCGAACTCGATGAAAGATTCGGGATCGGCATGTTTGAAGACGACGATTATTCATATCGCATTCGGCACGCAGGCCTGAAAACGCAATGCGCGCAAGATGTCTTCATCCATCATCACGGCCAGGCGTCTTTCAAGATGATGTCGGAACAACAATACCGCGCGCTGTTTGAAGCGAACCGGCGCCGTTACGAAGAAAAATGGGGCGAGCCGTGGATTCCTCACGGCGCGCGCCGCTAGATCAGGCTTTGGCCTCAGCGCAAACTTGACGATAGAGCCAGCGGGCATCCGGCCGTAGTTAAGTTGACCGTCACCCTTGCCAGCGTCCTACCTATGGCAGCATCCAATAAAAAGAATGGCATTTCATTCGTCACCCATTTGTCGGTGGTAGCTGAACCGTTAGGGCTTCTTGGCCTGACAAAGAGCGGGCCAGTGACCGAGCCGATGCGAATTTCGAGCGGAAGGCCAGCCGGAGCGCTCCACGAAAGAGTGGCTACGCCTAAGCCCGTGCCGTCGCACACCTGTACGGGGTTCGGAGTCGCCAGCAAGATCGCATTCGTACAAGCAGAATCAGTCACATTCACCAACGTAGAAGCCAGCACTTTGCCGTTGTTGCCATCGAGCAAATAAAACGTCATGCCGTTGCTTACCCATTTGCCCGTAACCTCCGCGCCGCTGCTGCTGCCGGTGGTGAACACCGGGCCGTTCGGCGAACCGATCACGATGCGTGTCGTCTCAGCCGTGGGCGCATCCCACGAGAGCGTAGTCACGCCAATGCCGCTGCCGTCGCAAACCTGAATCGGTTGCGGCATGGCGTTTAAGGTGGCGATGCGCGAGTTACAATTCGCTGTAGTGATGTGCGCCGTCGCGGTCGCCAACGTAGCGCCGTTGTCTGCGTTGAGCAGAAAAAAGGTCATCCCCTCTGTCACCCATTTGCCCGTACTTACTGAACCCGTTGGGCCGTCTGTGCGATATAAATAGCCCGTGGCCGAACCAACACGAATCTGTGTGTTGGTTACGTTGGTGGTCGTCCAGGCCAGATTCGCCGCACCGGTTCCCGATCGGTCACAGACTTGAATCGGATCAGGTAAAGCCGTCAGTTCGCCCGTCGGCGTTGGCGCTGGTGTGACCGTAGGCGTAGGCGTCGGTGGCGGAAGCTGCGCTTGCTCCACAGCGGCTTTGATGTCGAGTCGTCCCCAACCGTAAACGTTGTTAGGTAGGCCGCTGCTGTTGCATCCGGTGAAGGGCACATCCACAGCAGAACTATTCAGCAAGTCAATCGTCGGTCGAATCTGTCGCCGCAGCGCAGGCACGGCTGACCACAACAGCGCAATCGCACCGGCTACGTGGGGCGTTGCCATAGAGGTTCCGCTTAGGTTGCCATAGCCACCGCTGCGCAAGGTCGAGCGTACGTTGACGCCGGGCGCAGTGATGTCGGGCTTCATACGATTGCTGCCGTCAACAGTTACAGGGCCGCGACTGCTGAAACTGGCGATACTGCCGGTTCCTGCACTAATAGCTCCAACGCTGTATGACGCAGCATAAAACGAAGGTGGATCAACTGTTGTTGAACAGTTGGGGCCGTCGTTGCCCGCCGCGACGACCATCAAAATTCCGGCGGCGCGCTGGGCTTCGACGGCGGCTTGCAAGCTGTCAGGCGAACAGCCTTCCGAAGCCGGACAGCCCCATGAATTCGTAGTGATGTCAGGTGCTTTGCTGGGGTCGCCTTGCGCGGGCGTACCGTTCAACGGGTAAGGCGCGAGGAACCATTCCATGCATTCGATGTAACGCGCCGGAGTGCCATCGCCTGAATTCATGTTGCGACAGGCGATCCATTTCGCGCCGGGAGCCACGCCGATCTGATTGTCTTTGCCGTCCGTGCCAACCGCCGTGCCCAGCGTGTGCGTACCGTGATTGTTGTCATCGCAAGGCGCAGCCGTATCGTTGCCGCACGGATTGCCCGTCGCATTGTGAATGCTGTCGTGCCAGTTAAAGTCGTGCGAGGCGGTCGTGCCGTCCCAACCGCGATATTGATTTTTGAGCGCGTCGTGATCCCAGCGAACGCCTGTGTCAGCGCCTGCGATGACGATACCTTGTCCGGTGAAACCCTGCGCCCAGACTTCGGGCGCGCGTGTGGCAGTGACGCCGGGTTCGATAGCATTGGGCGTTGTGGCGGGCGTTGTGGCGGGCGTTGTGGCGGACGCTGAAGCAGCGGCGCGTTCGCGGAGGAGTGCGAGGGCAGCTTCTTCAACTTCTTCGGCGTTCAGGCGCGGCGTGAAATTATTTTTGAGCGTAGGGTTGGCTTCGATGCGGGCTACGTCAGGCCGCGCGGCCAGCATTTCGATGATTTCAGGCGTAGCTTTCACCCACACCGCATTGATGATGTAAAAGGCGCGATGTTCGATCTGATTGGACTGAAGCCACGCCAGCAAATCGGCCTGCGTCGCATTCGCCTTTTGTAACAGCGCCTCGCGCACGAAGCGTCCCTTGGCTTCTTTGGATTCCAGCGCATCCGCTGCGCTGACATCGGCTTGCTCCTGCAATACGACGAGGGCTTCGACCGACTTGCCCGCCCCACCCGTTAAGCCCGTCAAGTCATAATGCTGGCGCAGCCACGGCGCGATTTTGGCAGCGGGCTGCTGCGTTGGTTGCGCAGCCGACGAGAAGCGTCCGAGTAAGGTCAGGGAGAGAGCGCCAAGCAGGAATAGGGAAATCGCTAAATACCGAAACTTCATGTAGGGATTCTCCGATGAATAAATCCACGGTGAGTATGAGGCACGAGATAGCGGGGGAATTTCTACGTGCGGGCCAACAACTTGATCGAGGCACTGTTTACGGGGTGTTTATAGCTTTCTGCGCGCTCGCTGTCGAGCGACGTGGGTACGCACGCGCCCTCGCGTGCAGCCTCGGCAGCAACAGTCGTTATGCTGTAAAGGTTTCTTTTCAGCACCGTTCAAACTAACCCACGCTGGCACGCGAGGGCGCGTGCGCACCAAAACAAAAGCGCGCCTTCGGGGTGAAGCCGAAAGCGCGCTGTGGTTGGGTTGATGTAAGCAAAGCCTCAGCCAAGCCGATTTTTCACTTTCATCACAGTTACACTGACTGTTGATAATCTGACTGTTGATTGGGCAGCACGTGAGCGGGGTTGTGTAGTGAGGCCCGCCCAGCATCTTGAACGCATACCAACCATGCTCTAGGCGTGGCGGGATGCACATGAAACTCGCAATCATTGCCGGTAAATAAATCGGGGTATAGTTTGCCTGAAAAGTTAAAGGGCGAAACGCGGCAGCAACAAATCGCAGTGACCGTAACCTGTTCGGGGTAGGTATCGGTTTTTCTTATTGATCCAGTGAGAAAATTCGTTGCGTTCACCTTTTTCGTCGGCAGGCACTTTGATTTGAAGTCGTAAAGGTAAGACCGAAAATCGCCGACGCGCAGGCATTTGCAGAATAGCACAGCCTCATTGCTTGACAAGGGGGGACACAAAAAATATGTGGAGTGCTGCGGCCCATAGGCAACTATGATGCAGCACGCCACACTATTTGAAACTTACCTTCACCGTATTCGATGGCTTGCCGTCTACGGTCAGATTGACATCCACTTCGCCGCGTCCGATGAGGGACGGGCGGTTAAGTCGGATGTTGATTTGGTCTAAGCCGACCAGGCTGCCTTGCGCTCCGGCGAAATCCACAGCTTGCCCTGCACCTCCCACGGATGAAGTCAGGGCGTTCAGTCCGCTGCGAAAGCGCAGGCCGGTGCCGAACAACACCAGAAAAAGTTGGTCGGTCGCGTTGCTCCAATCCACTGGTAGCGTTTGCCATTGATTGTTGGTGAAGGTCGCCACATTTTCATAAACCTGTTGGCCATTAGCGCGCACACGCAAAAATAGGCCAGCTACAGGACCGCGTCCGCTGGCGTTGAGCGTGAAAAGTCCCGGCGCGACGTTTTCGAGATTCAACGTGCTGCGTCCGGTCAGCGCCCCGTTGTTGAAAAAGTTGATTGTCGCGTTGCCGAGAGCCGAATCGGGCGGGATTTGATAATTGATTTGCGTAGGCGACACGTAAAATAGCGGCGCGTTGCGTTCCTGGCCTGCGGCGTCGCGCACCGTCACGCGCACGCCGTTAAGTTCAGTCGGTAAGGGATTGGTGCGGCCTTTGGCTTCGCTGTCCGCCAGCCGCGTGCCAAACACCGACGCCACCGATTCTCGTGCTACGGTGGTGGTGTAATTGGCGGCGGAGACGGTCGTCAACAAGGGCGGAGGCGGCGCACTCGAACCGACAATTTCGACCGCGCCCGCGATGGCTGCACGTTGCGAGCCATCCGAGATAAACAGTGTACGCGCGCCGGCTGGTGCATCGGCGGCGACGGTGATGTCAATAATCACGACCTGTCCGCCGCCTAAACCTGAATAGCTGCCTGAGCGCGTCCGTGTCACGGTTATGCCGGGGCCACTGATGGTGAGCGGCGTGCCGCTGATTGGTAAGCCCGGCCCTGCCAGCCCGACTGTCGTGGCAGTCCCCGCGTTCAAGGCAGTGCCGGTGTTTACGATTTGCCCCGCCCCATTCGCTAGATAAACCAGAAACGGATTGAACGCAGGCGTGCCGCGCGTCGCGGTGAAATCCAACGCGGTCTCGCCGCCGCCGCGCACATTGGCGGTTTGATCGTTGGTGGTGAGAAAGTTGGTCACCGCTGGGTCATAAAACGAACTCAGATCACCTTTGCCGAAAAACGCCGAGCCGCCATCTTCGTCAATCGGTTCGGCAAACACCGTGTAACCGCCCGGCGGCAAGCTGGCGATGCGATAGCTGCCGTCTGATTGCGAAAGGGCCGAAGCCGCTACGTTGCCATTTACGTCGCTGGCGACGACGTGTGCGCCGAAAATCGCCGCGCCGCCGTTGTCGCGCACCGTGCCGCGCAACACGCCTGTGCGCCCTGCCAGATCGCTTACCGGATAAAGCGTCGCGACGGCCAGCGCATCGTCGCTGGCGAGCGTACGCCCGCGCGTGATGCCCAAGCCGGTGCGTGGAAACATCGTCGCATTAGCTACGCCGCTGTGCGTCAGGCCGAACGAGTGGCCGATTTCATGCGTCACGACTTCGGCAATATCCAGCGCGTCGCTGCGCCCGTCAGCCGCCCAGGTGTAATCAGCGCCGTTGAGAATCATGGTCGAATCAACTAGCTCGCCCGTACTGCGAAATGCCACGAAGGTTACGCCTAACGCGCCGGAAAGATCGGCATAGCCGACATCCGTCGTGCTTTCAGCCCAGTAAATTTGAAACGTCGCGTCAGCCGCCGTGCCTTTCGCAGTTGAGTTCGGCCCGCGCGTGAACGCCAGCGCGCTGTCGGGCAAGTCTTCCCAACCCTGAAAGGCCGAAGTGATCGAGCTTTCGACCTGATTGAAAGGAACGTTGTCGCTGCCTGCCGGATTCAGGTTGTAAACGACGCGTCCGTTTTGCACTACGCTGCTATTCGCCGCCAGATTCCAACGCACTTGATTGCCGCTGTTATTCGGAATCAACACATAGGCTTCGCTGTGCGAAACGCGCAACGCGCTCAATGCCAGCAGCAGTACCAACATCAGGAGAAGAAAAGAGAACTTTTTCATTATGGTCTTTCTCGGTTTAGCGAACGCGCGCCACACGGTCGCGCAGTTCATTCAACGTGTAACGCATCTGCACGGTCTTGCGTGACGCCGCACGGTTGGCGCTTGGCGTCAGATCAGCGTCAACGAAAGAAACGCCGCTGAGTTCGCGCACGGCCTCGTTGCCGCGTACGGCGAGCTTGCCTTGTTTCAAACCTACGACGAGCAAGTCGTTGCGCTGATTGGGACGCGCGAAGACGACAATGCTTTCACCAACGCGAAAGGCCGGACGCCCGCTGTAATCCATCGTAAGGCCGTCGAGCGTGCCACCGAGTTGTACGAGCGAGACAGTCGCGCCGCGTGTTGATTTGCCCTTGTAACAATCGCTCACTTGCACGCGCACGCCTGTCAGAATGTTTTGGTGCGTGTCGTCCCAATAGGTTTTGGTTGAGATGACTTCGCCGTGAATGACTTCGGTTGCTAGGCGCGCAAGGTCTTCGACTTCCAGATATTTCATCAGCGTGGCTTCGGCAGAAGAGAAACTGCCAGCCAGCAGCACGGCAATGCTCAGGCAGACTTGCAGCACGGCATGTTTAGATAACTTCGGCATAATTCGACTCCTCACAAACGAATAACTGTCCGCAGTGAAAGCGGTGGTAGCAAATAAGAGTTAGCAACAGAATTTTAGAGGGATAACGCGGCAAGCCCTGGGTTTGGGAGCAGGCTTACCAACAGCGGGAAACGAGCGAACGCGGGGCCGGTTCGCAGGCTCATTGATACAGAACGCTAGCAAAATAGACCCCACGCAGAGGCACGTCAATATGCAAAATTTTCCTAGTGGGTCACGTTTAGGGCGATTTCTTAGCAAAGGTCTGCGTCAAGGTATTCGATGCTTTGTCACGCGGTACGCTGATAACCGCTTGTACGCGCTGACCGTTCCTGAATACTTTCAAGTTGTTGATCATGATCATCGAAGCTGGGTCGTCAGCCTTTTTGATACGCGCGAAAAGTATCGCAGCATTCGCCAGATTGACGATATTCGCAGCGGCTTGATCGTTGGGCGTGAAGCCTACCACTGTGAGTTCGGCATGTTGGTCTACGGTCAGCACCATGCTGAGCGAAGTGACTTCGTGCAATGGCCCCAACGCGCGGCTGGCGCTCACGGCTTCGAGAATGGCGAGCGCGGCCTGATCAATTTCCGCTATGCCCGAAGGCACGATGATGCGGCAATTCGCTAAGGTGCCGTCCGCGCGAATGCTGCCCGACGCGCCGACTTTGAGCTTGCCTTCAGGCATGACGAGTTTGCCTTCCTGTTTGGAATCGTAAAGCCGTTGAATCTGCGCTTTGATCGGAGCCGTGTTGATCTTGCCGAATCCACCCGGGTAATCAGACTTGGGCGTGGGGGCAGGCGTTGGTGCAGCCTGAGCCAATTGCTTTTCGGTTTCATCCGCTTCTTTTTTTGCGCGAGCTTGCGCTTCGTTAGCGGCTTGGGTGGCGGCTTCTTTGGCACGCCGTTCACGGGTTAAGCGGCGCGCTTCGAGTTTGCCAGCTTCTCTGACAGCTTCTTCAGGCGTAAGAACTTTTTTCGGAGATTGAAAGCCCGCGTAACCAGCCGGGTATTGCAGCTTGGTACTAAAAGTGATGAGGATGCCGCGATCAAATTCTTCTTCGACAAACTGTATGTTCCGCAGGCCGTAAGCCGTTTGCAGCAGCGGCGTGTATTTCATTACCAAGCCGCCGATAGTGTGTGCGACGAGTGAGCAGCATAGTGCGACGAGCAGGGCGCGCTTTCGACTGGGATACTTGATTAACGTAATCATCGAATCGTTACCTTTTACCCCACAAGATACGAAGACGCGCAAAAGGGGAACGCGCAAATGCAAAAAGCGGCAGATCATTCGACCTGCCGCTTTTTTGGGGTTTGTTATGAGCCGTGGTGGACTCGAACCACCGACCCACTGGTTAAAAGCCAGTTGCTCTACCGACTGAGCTAACGGCCCCCCTTACTTGATTGGCTTTAAGGCCTCTCAAGCGAGCGGGCATCTTACAAACCAAGTCGTAGGTCGTCAACCGCTTGATCGAAGAAATTTCGCGTCAACTCAATCTTATAAAACTGCCGTTAGTATAGATTAAAGCTGAACTCCAAATTACCGCGAACGCTAACGGGCCCGCCGTTCTTGGTTGCGGGTTGGAAGCGTATGCGTTGCGCAGCTTCAATCGCTTTTTCTGTCAGGCCGTCGGGCAAGCCACGTACGACGCGCACTTGCGTGATGCGTCCATCGGAGGTGAACACGACGTTTAGCACGACCGTGCCTTGCACTTTGTTTTGACGGGCTTCTTCGGTGTACTTGGCTTTTTCCTTGTAAAGGATGGTCGGACGGCCCGCACCATTCTTACCCATGTCTTCAATACCGCTGCGTCCGCCGCCGAGTCCCATATCGCCACCGCCGATGTTGCCGCCTTGTCCTGCGCCGACGCCTCCGCCGCCGCCGCGCCCGACGCCGGTGCCTTCACCAGTGCCGATGCCTGCACCTTTTCCAGGCCCACTCGACGGCGGAGCCGGTACGCCCAATGGATCGCCAATTGGCCCTTTTTGCGGAGGCATAGCTTTCGGGTCGCCATATACCGTCGAAGCTACGACCAATGTCGGATTCTTGATCTTGGGCGGTTCTGGATTCGGCATGATGATTTGCGGCGTCAATGCCATTTGTGGCGGTACACCTTTGCTGGGCGGCGTAGGTTGTTGCCGTCCGCCGCCGCCACCGCCTGAAGCCTGTTTGGGCGTAGGCTTGCTGCCGCCCACATGAGTCTTGGCCGCTTTTTCGAGCTTGACCTCGACCTTGGGTATTTCAGCCGTCAGCGCCGCCAATTTTTCCAGCGGAACTTCTTCCTCTTTGGCCGCGACGACGGGTTTGTTCCAACCCATCAAAATCATAATGGTGGGAATAACAAAAAAGATCAGCGAATAGGCAATTACGGCCATTGCGGCGCTGTTGAGAATCCAGCGCTGGCGGGTCTTGTTCGCGCCTTCGCCCTTGATCGTCTGGACGACGAAAGCTTTCGGGTTGCGTTTGAAATCGGTGGCCGCACTGCCGAATTCACGACCGATGCGTGAGATCAGCGATTCGTCTTTCAGCAAAAAGGTGAAGTCGCCGGTTGTGCCTGGTGCTAAAGGCGCAGCGCGCTTGAACACTTCTGAAATATTGCCCAATGCGCCAGTCAGGCGCGAGAGCAGCGAACCCGCTTCGGGCACTGAAAAATTGAGTTCAGGGCCGTTAGTCAATGGCCGTGCCGGAGCGTCGTTTTGCGTATAATTCTGTCCGCCGTTTTGAGCGGCATTTTGCCCGCCGTTCTGAACCCCGCGATTGACGGGCGGAACGGCATTTGTCCTGCCGTTGGTCGGCGGCGGCGCAGCGACTCTGGATTGCTGCGCGACAGGCGCAGGGCGCGGAATTTCTCTGGTTTGTGCGGTGGGGGGCGGTAACGGAACCGTCGCCATTGGTGGAGGTTCGACGGGTTGTGTGTGTGCGTGTTCAACAGGTTGCGTGACTGCCGGCTGCACAAAAGATGGTTGTAGCGCGGCAGCCGGTTCGACCGGGCGCGCAAGCGGTCGCGTGCGGCGCAAGTACTCTTCCGCCGTGACTAATAAATCAGTATCTGTCGGGCAATATTGAAATCCGTTTGGGTACTGCTGCTGGCAAGTCGGACAAATTTTCATTAACCTCACCTCTCGCTCAAATCTTAAACATCGTATTTATTAAACGCAACACACAGACTTGATGCGTCTCAAGAGTGATGAACGCTTCGTCGTTCGATGGAACTTTGAACGCGTCTTGAACGCCATAATAGCCTTGCCTTGCACAGTTTATGTGGAACTCTTCGCGCACCTGAACGTAACTTGAAGACACCGCATCAAGCTGGGGAATCCGTTTGGCACCTGTTGCCCGAAAAATTCGAAATCAATTTTGGGGGAAGTTTATGAACACATCGCTACGTTTAGTTTGTTTGCTCACTTGGGGAGTGATTTTAGCTGCTTTCGCTTACGGGCAGCAACCCACAAAAAAGCCTGAAGCGCAAAAAGTGACAGACGCCAAACCGCCAGCGGTGGTGACGAACAAAGATGCTATGAAAGATGCTGCGGGTGAACTCACGCCGCAGCAATTGCGCGCGCTCAGTCTAACGCGCGAAGCCGGTCAGGAAGCCTTTGCCATCGAAGCCAAACGCGAATCGGCTTTGTTGCAAGCCCGCGCCGCCGACTTGTTGTGGGCCAACGACCGCGAAGGCGCGCACAAGTTTTTCGATCAGGCCTTTGACACGGCGACGGCGTATTACCGCGAAAGCGGCGACAACAACCAACAGCGCGTAGGCCGTAACTCCACCGTCAATCGCAGCGACGTGCGTCTCGAAGTCATCAAGCTCGTCAACCAACACGACAAAGGCTTGGGCGAAGCCTATTTGAATCGCTTCACCGAAGATAAACGGCGGCAGGCCGAAGAAAGGCGCAAAAAAAATACTGAGCCGAACGGGATGGACAAACTCTTTGGCGAAAACACGCAGGCGGCGAATGACTTGGTACGCATTGCCACCGAGTTGCTGCCGGTTGATCCGGCGACGGCGCAGCGATTGGCGCTGCAAAGTTTGAATCATGGCGTAGCGATGGGTTACGCCGAATTTCTCGCGCGGCTCGCGGCGAAAGATCGCGTAACGGCGGATAAACTTTTCGTCGCGGCGCTGACCGCTTTGCAACGTGCGCCGCAACCGATGCCCGGCAACGTATTGGCGCTATCGGCTTATCCGTTTGGCGAAGGCATGGTGCGCATCATTTCGGGCAACAACAATTGGGGCTACGGTTTTGGCAAGCCCGAAAACTTTAAGCTCGAACCGGCGCAAGCGCAGCAATACCTGCAAGCGGCTTTTGCGTTGTTGGTACGCGCAACGCCCGCGACAATTGTGCAACATCCTGAAGCCGCGCAAATCATCGGCGCAGCTTTTTTCACGACGAAAGTTCTCGCGCCGAAAGTCGCCGAATTTGCTCCGGCGTTGCTGGAAGAATGGAATGGCTTGCAAGGTCGCTTGCAATCGCTCGCCGATGACTCGTCGCGCCAGAACATCGAACGCGAAATGCAAAACGATGCCGAACGCCGCAACGGCGGCAAGGGCGGGCAACAAGACGGATTGAAAGCGGCACTCGAACAAGCTGAGAAAGCGAAAGACCCCAACGAACGCGATGCGCTGTTTGCCGAAGCTGCGTTTGAAGCCCTTGAGCAGGACGATTTCACGCAAGCCCTGAGCATCGCCGGTCGCATTGTGGACGTAGAGTTACGCCGCCGCACCAAGTCGTGGATCAACTATCAAGCCGCCGACGATGCGCGCGAAAAGAAACAGTGGGATGACGCGCGTCGTTACGCTTTGGAAGTCACCGAAACCGATCAACGCGCTTATCTGTTGATGGTCATCGCGCAGGCTTTGCTCAAAGCTGATGACCGTCCGCGCGCCATCGAAATGCTGCAAACCGCGCAACACGAAGCCGAAGCCGCCGAAGACACGGCGGGCAAAGTGCGCGCGTTGATTGGCATTGCGAATACGTTCGCAGGGTTCGATGCCTTGCGCGGTTTTGAAGTCATCGAGATTGCCGTGAAAGCCGCCAATCAACTCAAAGAGCCGCGTACTTTCGACAAAGACGACGCGCGGATCGTGCGCAGCTTTGAATCGAAATTCGGTTCGCGTACGCAAGCCAGCACCGCGCCTGATTTCGATTTAGGTCGCTCGCTGGTCACGCTCGCGCGGCACGATTTCGAACGTGCGCTCAACGCCGCACAAGCCTTGAATCACAAGCCTGCCAAAGTGGCGGCGCTGTTGACGCTCACCGAATCGGTATTGAAGAAAAGCTGAAGCGGTGTGCCGGAGTTGCGGCAAATCTCATTGGTTGCAACAACGGTAAGGCGTAGGACGTGAAGCCTATCGCTCGTAGTTGAAAATCAAAGCCGCGCGTTCAGTCACAAGAGGTTTTATGGATTCACCTGATTACGATTCGCCGTGGAAGGATTTGCTCGATCATTATTTCGAGCCGTTCATGGAATTCTTTTTCCCTACGGCTTACGCTCAAATTGACTGGGCGCGCGGCGTTGAATGGCTCGACAAGGAATTGCAGAAGATCACCGCAGACGCCGTACTCGGTCGCCGCACCGTAGACAAGCTCGTCAAGGTCTGGCTCAAGTCAGGCGAAAACGTCGTCGCGCTGGTTCATTGCGAAGTGCAAGGCGAGCGCGAAACAGATTTTCCCGCGCGCGTTTACACCTATCACCATCGCATCAGCGACCGCTTCGACGAGCGCGTAGCGACTTTCGTCATTCTCACCGATAGCCATAAACGATGGCGTCCGCGTGAGTATCAATATGAGTTGCTGGGTACGCGGCTTCGGTTGCAGTTTTCGAGCGTCAAGCTGCTCGATTATCAACCGCGAATT
>JANNUY010000473.1:0-1257 GCA_031414155.1 Acidobacteriota bacterium | reverse complement strand
ACGGAGCGCCTGAAAGTTCACTCAATCGGTTGATGTAAGCCTGCGCCTTGTCGGGCAGCGCGTCGAAACGATCAATGCCCGCAGTCTTGCTCAACCAGCCAGGCATAGTCTCGTAAACCGGTTCGGCCACGTTCATGCCTTCGGCGTCGTAAGGCACTTGATCGGTGGCGACGCCGTGGATGCGATAGCCGACACAGATTTTGAGTTCGGCTTCTTCGTCCAACACGTCGAGTTTGGTCAGCGCAAGCGCGTCGAGTCCGTTAATCATTACGGCGTAACGCGCGATGACAGCATCATACCAGCCGGTGCGACGTGGGCGTCCGGTCGAAGCGCCGTATTCGCCGCCGCGTTGGCGAATCGCTTCGCCTTGCGCGTCGTTGAGTTCGGTCGGGAAAGGGCCGCCGCCTACGCGCGTGGTGTAAGCCTTGATGACGCCGATGGTCACGCCTACGGTTTTGGGGGGAATGCCCGCGCCGGTGCAGGCTCCGCCGATGGATGAACTCGATGAGGTGACGAACGGATAAGTTCCGTGGTCAATGTCGAGCATCGTGGCTTGTGCGCCTTCAAAGAGTAATGCTTTGCCTTCGCTGTGTGCGCGGTTGAGAAAATAGGTCGTATCGCAAATGTGCAGGGCCAACAGTTCAGCCCAACGGTGTCCGTCTTCGACAAGTTTGCCTTTATCAATCGGTTCGCCGCCGAGCATGGCGATCATGCGATTGGCTTGCGTTGCGGTGTGCGCCAGCTTTTCGGTCAGCGTTTTCGCGTCGGTCAAATCACCTGCGCGCAAACCGCGCCGCGCCATTTTGTCTTCATACGCCGGGCCGATGCCGCGCATGGTCGTGCCCACGGCATTGCCGCCGCGCGAGACTTCGATGGCGCGGTCAAGCGCGACGTGATAGGGCAGGATGAGATGCGCACGATTGCTGACTAACAGGTTTTGCGCGTTGACTTCTATGCCTTGCGCGCGCAATTCGTCCATTTCGTGCAGCAGGGCTTCAGGGCTGACGACGACACCGTTGCCGATGACGCAGGTCTTGCCCGGATGTGTGATGCCCGAAGGAATGAGATGGAGTACGAATTTATGGTCTTTGCCGTCCTTACGGATAATGACGGTGTGGCCTGCGTTGTGACCGCCTTGATAGCGGGTGACGATGTCAAAGTGTTCGGCGAGCAGGTCTACGAGTTTGCCTTTGCCTTCGTCGCCCCATTGCGCGCCGATGATTGCGAGGTTCATTTTCGTGTTTCAGAGGGTTTGCC
>JANNUY010000472.1:0-4993 GCA_031414155.1 Acidobacteriota bacterium | reverse complement strand
CCCGGCGCTCAACGCGGGCAGTAATCCCGCAGGGCTTACGACCGACCAGCGCGGAGTTCCCCGTGTGTCCGGCGCAAGCGCGGACATCGGTGCGGTGGAAATGCAGGCACTCATCGTTACCAACACCACCGACAGCTTGGGAGCAGGTACGCTGCGCCAAGCCATTACCACCGCCAACGACAACGGCCCCGGACTGGACGACATCATTTTCGGCATCCCTCCTTTCAACACCACGCAGACGATCAATCTAATGTCCCCCTTGCCCGACATCACGAGCAACCTGGCCATCAACGGCCCCGGCGCAAACTTGTTGACCGTGCGGCGGGCAGATAATGCACCGGACTTTCGCATCTTCACCATTGCGGGCGGCCTGTCGAGCGTCGCCCTCAGCGGCCTAACCATCACGGGCGGCCTCGCTAGAGGTGCTAATTTTGGCAGCTTCGGCGGCGGCATTTATAGCGAGAGCTACCTGGCGCTGACCAATGTTCACGTCACTAACAATCAGGCGATCCTCTCTGGCGGCGGGGTTTATCTGAGAATCGCCGGCGGAGTTTTTACCGGCTGTACCTTTAGCGGTAACGACGCAGTCATTGGCGGCGGTGGGATTTTTTATCAGGGTGGCGGAGACACTTTACGCCTTATCAACAGCACCGTCAGCGGCAATAGAGTGAATCTTCTTGGCGGTAGCGGTGGCGGCATCAGCAACTTCAGCAACAGTGGCAATAGTAAGTTGGAAGTGGTCAACAGCACCATTGCCAACAATACCGTAAATACTTCTCCTAATGGCGGCGGCATCCTCACGAGCACAAATAACGCGGGCGGCACCGCCACCACGACGCTCCGCAACTCCATTATCGCGGGCAATACCTCGAACAATCTGGCAACCACAACATTCGGCGGAGGCGTGGCGACCATTACTTCGCTGGGTTTCAATCTGACCGGCGACAACAGCCTTCAGTTCATCAATCAGAGTACCGATTTCGTCAACACCGATCCGCTGCTCGGCCCGCTGCAAAACAACGGTGGAACTACGCCGACGCACGCGCTGCGCTTCGGCAGCCGGGCGCTTGACGCGGGCCACAGTTCGGGTGCGATGACCGATCAACGCGGATTGCCGCGCCGCTTCGACATTGCGACGATCAATAACGAACCCGACAGCGACGGCGCGGACATTGGCGCGTATGAAGCGCAATTCGCCCCCGTGCAAGTGACGCCTACGCTGGCGCTCAACGATGTCAGCAAAAACGAAGGCAACAGCGGCACGACGGCGTTTGATTTCACCGTCGCGCTGTCTGAAGCCAGCGCGCAAACGGTGACGGTTGCCTATATTTCGGGAGGAGGCACGGCAACGGCGGGTTCTGATTACGCGCCGGTTGAGGGAGTGCTGACCTTTACGCCGGGACAAACCAGCAAGACGGTGACGGTGCAGGTCAATGGCGATACGACGGTGGAACCAGACGAGACCTTTATGGTGAACTTGCGCACTCCCACGAACGCTACGATTGCCGACGCGCAAGGCCTTGGCACGATTGTCAACGATGACCAACCAGCTTCGTTGATTGTACAAAACACCAACGACAGCAACGCGGGCAGCTTGCGCCAGGTGATTGCCGATGCTCCGGCGGGCAGTGTGATTACGTTCGCGCCCACGGTGTTTAACGTAGCGCGCACAATCACGCTGGCGAGCGAAATCCAGATCACCAAAAGCCTGACGATCAATGGGACGGGTGCGAACCTGTTGGCGCTTTCGGGCAACAACGTCACGCGCGTCGTGCGTGTGCAAGGCAGCCGCCTCAACGTCACGCTCAACGATCTGACCATTACCAGCGGCAGCGTTACGGCGAGCATCGGCGGCGGCATTCTCAGCAATAGCGGACTGACGATGAACAGTTGCGTCATCGCCAACAACTTCGCCAGCACGAGCGGCGGCGGCGTTCACTTGCAAGCCGGGGCCACCGGCATCTTCACCGCCTGTACCTTTACTAGCAATGCGTCGGCGAGTGGCGGTGCGCTCTATGTCGAAGGTACGGGCAACGATCTCATTCTGGCGCTGAACAATTGCACGATCAGCGGCAATACGGCGACGGCAACGGGCGGCGCGTTGATGCACACAGCGGCGAGCGGCAACAGCCTGACCGCTATCACGAATTGCACCATCGCCAATAACGAAAGCGCCGACGGTGGCGGCATCTTCATTCGCGCTACGGCCAACTCGGCCACGCCCCGCGCGACGACGCGCAATTCGATTTTCGCCAACAACACCAATACGAACTTGCGCGTGCTGTCAGAAAACGGCGGCACGGCGACGATTATGTCGCTGGGTTACAACCTGACGACGGGCGCGGGCAGCGGCTTGCTCACCGCCGTGGGCGATCAAATCAACGCGAATCCGTTGCTGGGGCCGCTGGCGAATAACGGCGGAACGACGCCTACGCACGCGCTGCTCGCGGGCAGTCCGGCGCAAGACAAAGGGCAGCGTTCAGGCACGACGACCGATCAACGCGGCAACCCACGGCCTTTTGACGATCCGGGCTTGAGCAATGCGACGGGCGGCGATGGCGCTGACATCGGCGCGTTCGAGCAAGGCCAGCAACTCTTTCCCGTGTCGGCGGCCAATTACACGACACCGCTCGCACAGGAAAGCATCGCCGCTGCTTTCGGCGTCAACCTCTCAAATGGCGTAGGCATTGCGGGTACGATTCCGCTGCCGACGACCCTCAACGAAGCGAGCTTTCTCGTGCGGGATAGTTTGGGCGTCGAACGCCCCGCCCCGCTGTTTTTCGCCGCGCCCGGTCAAGTAAATTTTCAGATTCCACCGGGTACGGCGCTCGGCACGGCGACGATCATCGCGCGGCGCAACGGCCTCCCCACCGCTGGCGCAACGATGATGATCAACGCCGTCGAGCCGGGCTTGTTCACCGCCAACGCTCAAGGCACCGGACTGCCCGCCGCATTGGCGTTGCGCCTCAAAGCCGATAACAGTTTTGTGTTTGAACCCGTAGCGACGTTTAACCTAGCGGCGCAACGTTTCGAGTCTGTGCCGATCAATCTGGGGCCGGCGGGCGACCGCGTATTTCTTATTCTTTACGGCACGGGCATACGCTTCCACGGCGGCGTCAACAACGTCAAAGTCAACGTTGCCGGAACGCCCCTTGACGCGCTCTTTGCCGGCGCGGCGGATGGTTTCATCGGCCTCGATCAAATCAACAGCAACGAACTGCCGCGCGCGCTCATCGGACGCAAAGAGGTAAACGTTTCGGTGACGGTCGCGGGCAAGACGACCAATGCCGTGACAATCCTCGTTCAATAGCTGATAGATGCACGGGCAATCACTGCTCGGCGGCGCGTATGAGTTTACAGGTCATACGCAGAAACAGAATTTTTCGCCACGAATTTTCACAAAGGCAACGATGGCTTTGTGAAAATTAGTGTTAATTGGTGGCTAAAATTTTCTTTTTGCGTAAGTCCTATTCCAGATCATACGCGCCGCTTTTCTTGCTATATGCCGTCTCCTTTTTTAATGTAATCTAAAACTCGTGCAGCCTTCCCTTGGCCTATAGAGTATCAAAATGCGTCAACCTGCTAGCCAATCGTCGTGAGTGGAGACTTTTGACGCGCTTCGCGGTTGCCAGAAAAACAAAGTGATGCGATACTGCGCCTTATCTAACAGCCGAACCTCTTTTCGGCGATTGAATCCAAAAGACTTAGCAACGCTTGCTGAAAAAGTTTCACACTTGAGCGACTCTGGCTCGCAGCTTGCTAACTTGCTCTTTTAACACATTCAGCGGTCGCAGTTTTTACCGTATCCCAAAAGCAATTTTAACCCCAAGGTCATCAGCGTGTGCCGCGTTGCGAGATCGGATGAAGGGGATCGTCGGCACGATTAAAGTGATAGACCAATAACGAAACCCCTTTCAGTCCTTGCCCTAACCTGCTGTAAGGACACTGTTTAGTGAGGAGCAACGAAACTTATGGCGAAACCGATTAAATATGCCGAGAAGGGATTGAGCGCAGTGGCGAACGTCGCCTTTAACTCAATCCAGTTCTTTAACCAATACAAACCCAATCCGTCCTTTACCCCGAAATGGTCTGAGAAGCCGCTGTTGAAATCGTGGCAAAAGACCAAGCCGACCCTCGGTTGGCCGCGCACGACTGACTCTCTTTGCCCCAAGTGTGTCAAAGAGGCCCGCACGCGCATCATCGAAAACGGCGAAGACCCGTGGCAAGTGATCGAAGAACGTCCGGGTGAAATCAAGGCGACGATCATCGAACGCAACGGTGAAATCTGGATGACGAAAGATTGTCCGGTTCACGGTTATGTCGAAGACCTGATGGCGATGGATGCCAAGTTCCTCGAACACATCGAAGCGATGTATCCCGGTCGCGACATTGACGCGCATAACGACAAGACGCTGCACAAGCACGGTTCTTCGACCATCAAGCACGGACGCGGTTCGGTCTTGACGGTAGACCTGACCAATCGCTGCAACATGATGTGCGACCCCTGCTTTATGGACGCGAACCAAGTCGGCTTCGTCCACGAACTGAGTTGGGAAGACATTCAGGAAATCATGGACAACGCGGTTTCGATCAAACCGCGCCGTCAGATGTCAATTCAGTTTTCGGGCGGCGAACCTACGCTGTCGCCTTACTTTTTGGATGCAGTGCGTTATTCGCGCAAGGTCGGTTACAACTCGGTGCAAGCCGCAAGTAACGGCATCGAATTCGCCAAGTCGAAAGAGTTTTGCCGCAAGGCCGCTGACGCTGGATTGCGTTATGTTTACTTGCAATTCGACGGCATCGGCAACGCGGCGAACAGCCACCGCCAAGTCGGTAACCTGTTCGACGTGAAGCTCAAGGCGATTGACAACCTGCACGAAGCAGGCGTCGAAATCGTACTCGTCACGACGCTGGTCAACACCGTCAACAACGACGAAGTCGGCCCCGTCATTCGTTTTGCGCTTGATAACCCTAAGAAGATCGGCTTCGTTTC
>JANNUY010000471.1:0-4677 GCA_031414155.1 Acidobacteriota bacterium | reverse complement strand
TTCAACCGTGCGCTCGAAAAAGACGTTTCAACCGGCGACATTCCGAATGTCTTCGTCACGAGTTTTACTTATGAATTGCCGCTACGCTTCAAAGGCATTGCTAACCAACTGCTCGGCGGTTGGAGTGTGACAGGGCTTGTGTTGCTGCAATCTGGCTTGCCGTTTCCGATCACGCAAATCACGAACTTCAACGCCTTTGCGGGCTTCGGCACACAGCGCCCGAACTTGTTACGCAATCCGACGCTAACAAGTGATGAGCGCACGACCGCGCGCTGGTTCGATACGTCGGCGTTTGCCGTCGCGCCGCAATTCACGCTGGGCGTGGCTTCACGTAATCCCGTGCGTGGCCCTGGCTATCGTACGGCTGATGTGGCGATCATCAAGCGCACCACTTTCGGCGAAACTCGCAACGTCGAGTTCCGCACGGAAATTTTCAACCTGACGAATACGCCGCCGCTAGCGAATCCAAATGGCGTGGTGGGCAATGCGGCTTTTGGCACGATTACGGCAGCGGGCGATCCGCGCGTAATTCAGTTCGGACTGAAGCTCAATTTCTAACTTGGAAGGAATGCAATGATTCAAGCACGAAGAATTTCTCTCACCATCTGTTTTTGCCTTTTGTTGGCCGCAATTGCCAGTGCGCAGACAACGCAAACCGTAGCGCCTGCCGTTTCGCTGAGCGTCAGCGGCGAGGTCGAAAAAACACTCAAACTAACCACGGCTGATTTGGTCTAACTGCCGCATCGCAGCGTTCGCGCTAAAGGCCACGATGGCAAAGAAGCAGAGTCTGAAGGCGTACCGCTGGTCGAAGTCTTGAAATTGGCGGGTGTAAAGTTCGGCGAGGATTTGCGTGGCAAAAACCTTGCGCTGTATCTGGTAGTCGAAGCGGCAGACGGCTACCGCGCGGTTTATGCGCTGCCAGAACTTGATTCGGCGTTCACCGACAAGCTGATTCTGCTGGCAGAAAAGCGTGAGGGTAAACCGCTCGACGATAAGGAGGGGCCGTTGCGGATTGTCGTACCTGACGAAAAGCGCCAAGGCCGGTGGGTACGACAAGTTACGGGATTGGTGATTAAACGCGCACCGTAAAGTGTCGAGATCATCAAGAAAAACCGTTTTTAGGTGGCAGCAAGATTGGCTATGCCACCGCGTCGCATTTTTCATCACGCCTTGAATCAACCTAATTGCTAATCAGGTTGGCGAACCGCACAAGCTCCCTTACAATCCGGCTTCCTTCCTAACACCACTCAATTACCAAGCAAATAAATTGTAGGGCATGTTCTCAACCTGTCTGATTGCGAACAAGTTCAACCGGTAAGACAGGTTAATCATCTGCCTTACCGATTCTTAGAGGAAATATCTAAATCATGTCTGCTGGAAAAAAGCTGGCAATCATCGTCGGAGGCGGGCCTGCACCGGGCATCAATTCCGTCATTTCGGCGGCGACGGTCAAGGCCATCAACGAAGGCTTCGAGGTCGTCGGCATTCAGGACGGCTTTAAGCATCTGGTGCGGCGCGACCCGTCGTGCGCGCGTCCGCTGGCGATCAATGACGTATCGCGCATTCACTGGCTGGGCGGTTCGGTGCTGGGCACGGCGCGTGAAAACCCTACGCGGTCAGAAGAAACCATGACCGCCGTCATCGAAACGCTCAAAGGCGTAGGCGTCACGCATCTCGTCACCATCGGCGGCGACGACACGGCGCTTTCGTCGAGTACGGTCGCGGCCAAGTCCGACATTCACACCGTACACGTACCCAAAACCATTGATAACGATTTGCCGTTGCCGCCGCATATTCCCACGTTCGGCTTTCAGACGGCGCGACACGTCGGCACCGAACTCGTGCAAAATCTGATGGAAGACGCGCGCACGACGAAGCGTTGGTATATCGTCGTGGCGATGGGACGGCAAGCCGGACACCTCGCACTGGGCATCGGCAAAGCGGCGGGCGCAACGCTCACAATCATCCGCGAAGAGTTCGGCGGCAATATCGTGCCGTTCTCGCAACTCTGCGACATCGTCGAAGGCTCGATCATCAAGCGCCGCGCCGAAGGGCGTTTTTATGGCGTCGCGGTGTTAGCCGAAGGCGTGATTGACCAACTCGACCCAAATGAACTGGCCGATTTGCAAGACGTAGAGCGCGACGAACACGGCCACATCCGCTTCGCCGAAATTGATCTCGCGCGCAAGGTCAAAGTCGAAATCGAAGGCCGCTTCAAACAGCGCGGCATCAAGCTGATGGTGACGAATAAAAACATCGGCTACGAATTGCGCTGCTGCGACCCGATCCCTTTCGATCAACATTACTGCCGTGAACTGGGGAATTCTGCGATTCGCTTTTTGGTGGATGGCGGCAGCGGTGCGATGGTCAGCATTCAAAACGGCAAGCTGGTGCCGATGCTGTTCTCTGACATACGCGATCCGCATTCCGGCAAAACCCGCGTACGCAACGTCAACCCCGACAGCGAAAACTTCCGCGTCGCCCGCGAATACATGATTCGCCTCGACAAGGCCGATGTGGCAAACGAAGACACGGCAGAAAAACTTTCGCGCGCTGGCGCGATAAGCATTGAGGAATTGAAAAAGAGATTTGGCTAAGGCAACAGTAGCCGGTTGTCGGTAGCCGGTTGTCGGTTCGCCGTTCAAATGATCGTGCGAGCCTTGATGTCCTGCTAAACCTTGCAACCGGTAAACCGACAACCGACAACCGGTTACCGACAACCAAAACATTATGGCAATCAAACGAATTGGAATCTTACTCGGCGGAGGCCCCGCCCCTGGCACAAATGGTGTGATTTCGGCGGTCGCGCTCGAAGCAATCAAATCGGGCTGCACACCCATCGGCTTTCACGACGGCTTTGAATGGCTGGCGCAGCGTTACACCGACGAACACCACGAGCTCACCATCAATGAAGTCTCGCGCATTCATCTCGATGGCGGTTCAATTCTCGGCGCTTCGCGCGTAGACGTTTCGCGCGATCCGAAAAACCTTGAGAACACTTTGGCGGCGTTGAAAAAACTCGACATTGATGCACTGTTGATTATCGGCGGTGACGATATGGTAGCGAGCGCGATTGCGATTGCGCAACACGACCGCGTCAAAGTCGCGCTCATCCCTAAAAGCATTGATAACGACTTGTGGCTGCCTACGTTGGGCGAAGCGCCGCTACAAACGCTGGGTTACGAAACCGCGCGCCACGTCGGCGCGGGCATCGTGAAAAGCCTGATGGCGGATGCAAAGACTACGGGTCGTTGGTATCTCGCCGTCACAATGGGACGCCCCACTGGCAATCTCACGCTCGGCATCGGCGCAGCCGCTTCGGCGACATGCACCATTATTCCCGAAGAGTTCAGCCCCCAAAAAGATAGTGACAACACAATTGCTCTCAACGACATCGCCGACGTGGTCGAAGGTACGATCATCAAACGCAAAGCGATGGGTGCCAATCACGGCGTCGTGCTGCTATCAGAATCGCTGGCCGTAAGGTTCAGCGAAAAGGAATTCACCGAACTCGCCACCGTAGACCGCGATGCGCAAAACAACATCCGCGTCGCCGAAATTGACCTCGCGCGCAAAGTGAAAAGCGCCGTCGCGCAAAGCCTCGAAAAACGGGGCGTCAAAGTTACGATTGTGGATAAGACGATTGGTTACGAATTGCGTTGCGCCTCGCCGATTCCTTACGACGCTGAATACGCACGTGACTTGGGTTACGCGGCGGTGAACTTCGTACGCGAAGGCGGCAGCGGTGCGGTGGTGACGATGCAAGGCGGCGAGTTTTGCGCCATCCCCTTCGGCCAAGTCGTAGACATTCACACCGGACGCGGCAAACAACGCGGCGTAGACATCGAAACCGAAAGTTACGCCGTGGCGCGCGACTATATGGTGCGCCTGAATGCGAAAGATTTCGCCGACGCCGCGTGGGTCGAGAAACTCGCGCAAGCTGGCGGCTTATCGGCGGATGAGTTCCGCACGCGGTTCAGCAAGTTGGCGTAATAACTACCCGTCGAAATTCAGTCAAACAAGCAAAGACACAAAGAGAGAGTACGGAACGGACGGAAATAACAGAACTGACGGAATGGTTCAAAGAATAGAAACCGTTCAGTTTGTTCCGTTATTTCCGTCTGTTCCGTACTCTCTCTTTATTGCATCGGCCTTCGACTAACTGCTATCTCCAAACAAAAAAATGCCGGTCGGATTGCAAATGCGCACCGACCGGCAGAGCAGGAGTAGGCAAAAAGGAGGCGAGGTAAATTGCGTGCCCGTGAGGCACAGGGAAAACGGCAAAAGCGTGGGTCGAAAAAGGGGCACCTTTTTTCAGACATGTTAGTTACTTCTGCCGTTTTGCCTCTACCTGTGAGCCGCAAAACCGCACTCCTCTTTGCTTGTCAAACATCAAATATCTTTGAGAACGGCTGAGGCAGACCCCCGTGACAATATCTGTCTGCCTCAACCGTACACCAGCCAGCGTGTGGCAATTTTGCCCCCTGCCTCACACCAGCGGTTAGGGCAATAAACTAACCATAAAATCGTGCAATATAGCTCGACAAAGTCACATTCCCATCAAGGTAAGGAATGCTTATAACCAGCGGTATTCAAACGAGATTTACGGGACGCAGTGCGATTGAGCAGATGTTCGATCACCAGACCCGTAGCGCGTTCCGCCGTCAGTTGCGGCAG
>JANNUY010000470.1:0-2657 GCA_031414155.1 Acidobacteriota bacterium | reverse complement strand
ACTGGCGGTCGGTTCCATCAGCGCGCCACCGACTTGCGCGGTGAGGTCGGCGAAATTGCCATCGCGCAAATTACGATAAAGCACCTTGCGTTGCGGATAGCCCGCTTCGGTCGTGAGCTTTTCGACTTCGGGGTAAACGTGGCCGTTGACGAGAAAAATATCCAGCCAGCCGTCGTTGTCGAAATCCGCAAAGCCGCAGCCCCATCCCAGCCAGCGCGAATTCACACCTATGCCAGCAGTGAAAGTCACATCGTCAAAAGTCAGTGCGCCATTTTGCACGCCTGCGTTTTTATAAAGCGTTGAGGTGTCGCCTGAGAAATTCGTTTTGAAAATATCGAGCCATCCGTCACCGTTGAAATCGGCAGCGGCAACGCCCATGCCCGCCTGCGGTTTGCCGTCGCCGCTGTAAGCCGCGCCCGCTTCTGCCGCAATGTCGTTGAAAGTTCCGTCGTGCTGATTGTGATAAAGCGTCGCGGGCGACGAATCATTCGCTACGTAAATATCGGGCCAAGTGTCGTTGTCGAAATCGGCGACGAGTACGCCCAAACCATAAGTGCCCGTCGTTTTGAGGATGCCCGTCTTTTCGCTCATGTCGGTGAAAGTGCCATTGCCGTTGTTTTGATAGAGGATGTTCTTGCCGCCTTCCAAGCCTGGCGGGCCGCAGGCCACCATTACGCCTTTGTAAAGGCACGGCCCCGTTTCAGGCAGCGGCGCAGTCTTCAAATTCAGGTCAATGTAATTGGCGATGAACAGGTCGAGGTCGCCGTCTTTGTCGTAATCCAAAAAAGCGCTGCCACTGCCCCAGCGCGTCGGCGCTTTCGGGTTGCCCGCCACGCCCGCTTTGTCTGAAGTATCGGTGAAAGTGCCGTTGCCGTTATTTTTGAACAGCGCGTTCTTGCCGAAATAGCTGATGAATAAATCGTCCCAACCGTCGTTGTCATAATCGCCTACGCAAACGGATTGCCCCCAGCCACTGCGCGCCAGTCCCGCGGTGCGCGTGAGGTCGGTGAACGTACCGTTGCGATTGTTTTTATAAAGCCGTGCGGTCGGTTCTTGTCCTTTAGCGAAGCCTTGCAGCCGCGTGCCGTTCACAAAAAACAAATCAAGCCAGCCGTCGTTGTCATAATCGAACCAGGCGACACCACAGCCGGTGGTTTCGAGCAGGTATTTGTTTTTGTGTTCATCGCCGTAAACGGTCTTGTGCGTGAGTCCGGCGGCTTTGGCCTGATTGGTGAAGGTGACCGCGTAAGGCGGAAGCTGAGGCTTGGCGATGGGAGCGTTCTGGGCAAAGAGCCAGGCGCAGAGCGCGAAGCAAAAACAGCCGGAGAAGAAAAAGTGTGCGCGAAAAGCGAATCGTCCTGCGTGCATAACGCGCAGGACGATAAGCAAATTTCAGTAGTGCTGCAAACCGCCCAACTCGACGATTAGCCGGATGCCTAGGCGTACCACATAAACTTCACGCCGTAATAAATCGGAGCGAATACGCCGTAAGTCGAGATCAGCAACAGCACAAATATCTGGGCAATTCTGCTGGCCGCGCCTTTGGTTCTGACCCGCATCAGTTCGTAACAAGCTCCCAATCCCAACACGATGAGTACCGTGAGACAGATATACGAAATTGAGTGCGCCGCAAAAATTTCGCCGTAAGTGACGGTCGTAAGCGCGATGGGCAACAACAACAACAACAGAAAGGCGATAAAGGCGCCGTGATAGCGCCAGAGCGGCTCGGCCTCAGCCCGCAGGACGAATACGGCAGAAAGCAAGGCGCAAATGCCGCCCGCGATGAAATACATTCGCAGGTAAGAATTGGTCGCCAGCACTTCGCCGTAATTGCGGGCTTCACCGGCGAGCGAGATATTGCGGAAGAAGACCTCAGGCGTCCAGCCGGTTGCCACTCGAAGTGCCTGCATGAAATCTTTGAAAGCCCATATGACCCAGCCATCAAAGCCAGCCAGTTTAGCCAATAAGCCAAGTGCGATGACGAAGATAAACGCCGTCATAAACATAGAGCCTGCGCCGCGTGTTTTCATAATTACCTCTTTCTGCGCGGTTCAATGCACCCCTTCAATGTACCAATGATGCGCGCTTGAGCGAGTTCAGCCACCACGGTGCGCGTCTTGGGGGGAGACGGGCCAACACACTACCGGTTGAAGTGACAGAAAAGGCGAAAATGTTACGGCAGGCTGGCATTGAATTCGCGGCGCACTTCACTGATGATGCGGCCTCCCCGTCGTTTATTTGTCGTTTATTCGTCCCGCGAGTCACCTTCAATTCATCAAATTTGGTTTTTGGCTTTTATTTGGCTTTGGCCAGGAGGCTTTATGCGAAGAATACCCTGTTGGCTTTTTACGCTGGCACTTTGTTTAACGGTGTCGTTGCCCATCGCTTCGACCTCTGCGCAACAACCGTCGCCCAGCAGACCAGTACTCGCGCCCGCGTCCATACCTTCTGGGCCTGCCGCTACGACTGACTTTGCCAAACTGATCGAACGCCTCTCTGATAACGGCGGATATTTCGACAGCGACAATCTCATCTCGAACGAATCTTCGTTTCAGCACGTGATGGGCACGCTGCGCAAACGTAACGTGACGGGCGGCGCATACATTGGCGTCGGCCCCGACACGGGATTCACTTACATTGCGCAAATTCGCCCGAAG
>JANNUY010000469.1:0-2377 GCA_031414155.1 Acidobacteriota bacterium | reverse complement strand
TTTCGCTTTGGTAATCACGAACAGCCTTACGTGTTCCGCCATCACGACGTAATGCAAAAGCGCCGTGCGCGCATCGGGCAATAACTCAGCGGCTTCTGCTAATGAGATTGGTTTGGCTTCGCCACGCTGCACACGTAACTCAGGATGTGCGGCGTAAAGTTTAGTGCGGAAGTCTTCGTGAGCGAGGCGGGCTTGGTCGAGTTGTCCGGTGAATTCAGCCAGCTTCGCCGCGCGCTTCTGCCGCGTTTGCTCATTGAAGAGCAGCGCATTCAGCATCGTGATGCGGCTGGTGAATTCGCTTTCCTGTTTGCGTTCGGCATCAGAACTTGATGGGTTGATTTTGCCTTTACCGGTTTGCAATACGTCGAGCAGCGCGCGCGCTTTAGCCCGCTCTGCCCAATGAAATGCTTCAGCGGCTTGATTTCCCTGCGCCGCCAACTCCATCAAGGCGAAGTAAGGAACTGTGCGCGTGGCAAAAAAATCCTGTAAGTTGGCCTCGCTTCCGACTACGCCCGCGCGCAATTTCTCAGTGGCGGCAACGGCTTCGAGAAAAGCGCGCCGTGCCGACTCAGGCTGTTTGAGCGCTTGATAAACACGCCCCGTAACGGTGGCGACATTGGCGCGTAACTCAGGCTTTTCCATTTGCTCAGATAGCGACATTGCGCTCTCGGCAAATTTACGTGCGTGCTCCGGCTCATTGGCGGAGAGGCTGGCAGTGGCGAGAAGCTGGTAAGCCTCTGTCACCGATTCGGGCAAGTTCATCTGCAAATAACTATCCAGCCCCTTTTGGAAGTAGCCGCGCGCTTGGGTCGGATTGTTTTGCGAAAGCGAAGCCCGTCCGAGGCGAAAGTGAGTTTTGGCGAGCAGGCTGCGGTTGTTGATGCGTTCGGCGATGGCAAGCGCCGCTTGGAATTGCTGCAAAGCCTGCGCGCTTTCCCCTTTGGCAAGATAAATATCACCCAAGTTGTTATGCGAGGCGGCAATTTCGCGCGGCACATTCTGTCGCGTATTCGCTTCCATTCCTTCGGTGTAGTAGCGCAATGCCAACTCGTAATTCCCCTGTCGTTTGTAAAGCGTTCCCAGGTAGTTAAGTACTTTGCCGAGGTCTCGCCCGTCAGTACGAGCTGCGTTTAGGCTTTCTTCATACAACCCCAACGCTTTGTGAAGTTCACCTAAATTCACATAGCTCAAGCCGAGGTTACTCTTGAGCGCGCTGATTTGTGTGAGGTTATAGGCGTCTGTCGGGTTTTGTTGGCGATAACTCAATCTGAGCGCGAACGAACGTTGCGACAGGTCAGTAGATTGTTCGTAATTGCCTTGCGCGAAATACCAGTTTCCTAAGTTTTGCAGCGCGTCGGCCTTTTTTACCGGGTCATTCAATGTTTCGCTCAGTGCTAGCGTTTGATCGTAAAATGATTTGGCTTCGAGGTAATTCCCCATGGACGATTGAATGACGGCCAGCACCATCAGTGCGTCGAAAGACCCGCTAGGGTTTTTCGCTTCCGTCAACAGTTGCAAGCTGCGTTCGCCATGGTTTTGTGCTGCTGGATAATTACCTTGTTGCCATAACACTTGCGCCTGTTTGTATAAGGAAATTCCCGCGCGCGAGGTATCATTTACTTTGAGGGCGATGTCGTATGCCAAGCGATAGGCTTTAAGAGTAGCGGGAAAATCAGGTTGCGCCGTGTCGCTTCGGCGGTTGCCCGCGAAATTCAACTCACGGGCTAACTCAGTATCCATCAATTCTGGCGCGCTGAATAAAAGTTGCTGACGCTCGTCTTCTGTTGTAACGCTCAATAACTTTTCTGCGAATACGGTGAAGGCCAAATCTTCCTTCCAAATTTTCCAGCCGGTGTTTTCCGGTCGCCAACTGATGACGCGCTGCCATTTGCTCCAAGTCGTGAGCGGTTGACCGGTACGCGCGTCAGTCGCCTTGTATGCAAGCGTGACGCGAATGTGCGCCGTTTGTTGCTCCCATTCGATCTGGCGAAGGGTTAATGCCACCAATTCAATTTGCGAACAGTCGGCAAACCATTTCGCAGTTTGTTGCTGAAAGGCTTTACGCCCTAGTGCCGCGTCATGCCAAAATCGCATGGATTCGTTGAGGTCGCGTCGGGCGAATCCCTGATAAAACTCGCGCGTCAAGTTTTCCAGCAATACGTCTTCAGGTTTTTGCGCGAACGCGAAAGTTACTCCGGCAAGCGCGAGGCAAAGCAAGGTGAGCGTCTGGCGAAAAGGTCGGGTAAAGTTATTTCGATATATTCGGCTATTTTGCATATTTCCTCTCAAGGCTTTTAACTGCTGTGGCGGCGAGATAGTAATCTTTGTTGAGGAAAGGCGTAAAGACCCAGCACCGTGCCGATAATTTTTCAAGGCG
>JANNUY010000468.1:0-2701 GCA_031414155.1 Acidobacteriota bacterium | reverse complement strand
CGCGCGTCGTGACCAACGCAGAGCAGTTGGGCGCGCAGCAGCAAGCGCCTTCTACGGCCATGATGCCGAAGGAAACCACGACGGGCGAAAAAGCGATTGCGAACGTGCTTGATCTGCCTATCGCCAAACACGCAGGCGGCGCGTTTAAGCTCACCGACTTGCGCGGCAAAGTCGTAGTCGTAGATTTTTGGGGCACGTTTTGCCCGCCCTGTCTCAAACAAGTGCCGCAACTGGTCGCACTCAATAAAAAGTATAAAGACCAAGGGCTGGAAATCGTCGGCTTGAGCATGGATGACAAACAGGCTGACCAAAAGCTCGTCAACGATTTTATCAAGAAGTTCAGTGTCAGTTACACCATCGCTTATCCAAGCCGTATCGTCACAGACGCTTTTCTGAAAGGCAGCGAAGACGACACCGGCTCGCCGCCGATTCCGCAGCTTTTTATTTTTGGCAAGGACGGCAAACTGCTCGATCATTTGGTGGGCGAACGGCCTGATAAAGGCATCAGTTATGTCGAACAGGTCGTCGCCCAGCAACTCAAAATGTAACGTTTGTTTTTAGGAGTTTTACGCACTATGAGAAACCGCTTTCTTACCGTTTTAATGATGGCTTGTTTCGCGCTGCTGGTGACGGCGGCTCCACGTATGGGCACAGCGGATATTCCTGAATTGCCGCTGGCCGATGGTTCGGGCGATACGCCAGAATTAACCGTGAAAATGCTGTCGTCAAATGCCGCAGCTAAACAAATGGGCGAACTCAAACTATCAAGCCTGCGCGGTAAAGTTACGTTGATTGATCTGTTCTGGTCGAAATGTTCGCATTGCGAAGAACACGCGCCACACCTGGCTGAGTGGTACGCCAAATACAAAAGCCGTGGGTTGAATATCGTTGGCTTAGCGACGGACAAGGAAGAAGACTCTGCCAGCGTGCGTTCGTTTATGGCGAAAGCGAAAACCAACTACCCTGTAGGCTTCGTCAACAACATGGTTATTGCTTATTACGCTGACAGCCACGACCACGGCGTACCGCAAATGGTGCTGTTCGGCGCGGACGGCAAGATGGTCAAACGCACCATTGGCTGGCGCGAAGACGTTGGCAAAGAAATGGCCCAAGCCATCGAAGAACAACTCACCAAATCAGGAGGCGCTACTGAAACAGTGGCTCCGGTCAAACCCGGTAGCAAGGCGACGGCGAAACCGGCTACGCGCAAGACTAAAGTAGCGTAAGAGAGGTATATGCGTTTTGCACAACGGCGCAACTTATTGGTCGGCTTGATGGTGTTATCCGCTCTGGCGGTCACCGGGCTGGCGAAATTCAAAGTCGGCAGCCTGCCGAAAGAGCGCGTCGCTACGCACGTGATTCGCACTTCCGATGGTCGCACGCAGACCTTGCAAGACCTGCGTGGGCAAGTCGTCGTACTCGATTTTTTTAACGTGTGGTGCGCTCACGCGCGCGAACAAATGTCCGCGCTGAATCGCTTTGACGACGAAGATCGTGAGCGTGGCTTGCGCATCATCGGCTTGGTTTTAAGCGACGCCGAAACAACGCATCAACGCATCAATCAATTTATTAAAGACCAGAAAATCAACTTTCCCACCAGTCTCATCAACTACGACACCTTCAAACTGTTCGTTGACTCTAATGACCTCGCGGCTCCGCAAACGCTGGTATTTGCTCGCGACGGACGGCTGGCCGCGCACCTGTCAGGCCACAACGACGCCATCGAAGCGGAGTTGCAGGCTGTGGTGAAACGCGAACTCGCCAAAAAGAATTAAGCCCGAAAAAACTCATAATGAAAAAAGCAAAGATCGTAGCCACCATCGGCCCGGCTTCGCGTTCGCCCGAACGGTTGCGCGCTTTGATGCAAGCCGGGATGAACGTCGCGCGCGTAAACATGTCGCACGGCGCGCACGAAGCGCACGCCGCCAACATTCAGGCGATTCGCGCCGTCGCCGCCGAACTCAATCATCCCATCGCCATCTTGCTTGATCTGTGCGGCCCGAAAATTCGCACCGGCCAACTCAAAGATCATCAACCCATTCAACTCGTCGCCAATCAGACGCTGACGATCACTACGCGCGAAGTGGAAGGCGATGCGAGCATTCTTTCGACGAGTTATGCCAGCCTGCCGCAAGACGTGAGCATTGACGACCGCATCTTGTTCGCCGATGGCTTGATCGAATTACATGTCGAACAGGTGACTAAAACCGAGGTCGTCTGTCGCGTCATCAACGGCGGCATGCTCGGCGAAAACAAAGGCATCAACATCCCCGGCGTGAAACTTTCGGCGCCTTCGCTGACTGAGAAAGACCGGCTGGATTTGTCGTTCGGCTTGCAACAACAGGTTGATTACGTCGCGCTGTCGTTTGTGCGCAGCGCCCGCGATTGCATCGGCGCAAAAACCTTGATCGAATTTTTAGGCGCGAACGTTCCGCTCATCGCCAAGATCGAAAAGAGCGAAGCCCTCGCCGACCTCGACAACATCATCGAAGCCTGTGACGGCGTAATGGTCGCGCGGGGCGACCTGGGCGTTGAGACTTCGGTTGAGAGCGTGCCGTTCTTTCAAAAGCAAATCATTGCTAAAGCGAATGCGGCTGAGAAGCTAGTCATCACCGCGACGCAAATGCTTGAGTCTATGACCAAAGAGCCGCGCCCCACGCGCGCCGAAGCCTCTGACGTAGCCAACGCCATTCTTGACGGC
>JANNUY010000467.1:0-1251 GCA_031414155.1 Acidobacteriota bacterium | reverse complement strand
GTTCTGCAACAGGTCGCCGTAATAGTCGCGCACGTCCACGCCGACTTTTTCGTAAGCCTTAACCTTGTCATAAAAGTTATAGACCAGCACCGCGCCGCGCTCATAAGCCGTACTCAGTTCGTAAAGAGCTTCGTCTTCTTTCAATTGCCGCCGCGTCGCTACGCCCAGCACATCCAGCCGTGCATCAGTCGCGCGTACCAGCGAATCGGTGATGAGGTAATAGGCGCTGCGTTCGGCGTAAATTCTATCGAGCTTGTCGCCGCGCGTTTCCATCAGTTTTTTGAGCGGAGCGCCGATGTCGCGTACTTCTTTTAGTTGCCGTTCGGCGAGCGGATCAAGCAGGAAGTTCAGAAAACTGCGGCGGATGGCTTCGACATTAGTTTCGGTCGTAGGGCCGAGCAGCAAAAAATAATCGTCGCGCACGATGCGCAAATTCGCGGTGCCGACGGCATTGAGCAAATCGGGGATGACGAAAAAGCGGCGTACGCGATTGGGGTTGTCCACCGCCGCCTTGCGCGTAGCGATGCGACGCGCCTCAACCATAATGTCTTCTTCAGATTTGGCTTTGCCCTTTTCTTTTGTCGCTTTGCGCAGCTTGGCGTCGGCGGCTTCTTTCTCTTTGAGGTTTTTGACCTCAAGGGCGATGAGTTCTTTTATCTCAGCTTCAGAGCGGCGCACGACATAGAGCGGCGGCAATTCGAGAATCGGTTCGGTGTGCAAAAAAGAAAGCACCGAACCAATCGCCACGCCTGCGGCTTGCGGATAAGTCACCGCCGTCTTGCCATAAGCCTCAACGTATTTCGGCAGCAGTTTGGAAAAGCCCGACGTTTGATAAAAATCTTGTATCAACGGCAAGAAATCCAAAATCTCGCGCACGTCATCGGGCAAACGATCTTGCGGTACGTCGAGCGAAAACGCTGGTGGCTCAGTCAGCGACAAGGCCAAACTCAGATAAGGCGCGACGGATTGCACTTCGGCAAGGCCTTTGCGATGCGCCAGATAATGATCGCGGAGCCTGCGCGCGATGGTCGGATTCAGGTCTTTCAAATCGGTGCGAATCATTTGCCGCAATTCGGTCAGCGCGCGATTGTTGGTCTCGTGGTCGTAACCAGCGACATTTAATGCCGCCATCATCACGATGACGCGCTTGTCTACGCCGACATATGTGTTCACGTCTTCCAGTGTCGGGTTCGCCTTATCACCCAATGATTGCTTGCGCGCGGGCGATTTGGGCGGCGCTTGCGGTTGAGG
>JANNUY010000466.1:0-4056 GCA_031414155.1 Acidobacteriota bacterium | reverse complement strand
AGCGGCGACTCAGCGGCGACTCAGCGGCGACTCAGCGGCATGCCTGACGAATTGTGCGGTGCGAGATTCAAATCGTTCTGCCTGACCCCAAAGTATTAACAATTGGTGAGCAGCGCCATTCGCTGGGCGACTGGAAACCTGTGATCGGGCTTAGGCTTTTTGCCCGTAACCAATTTCAGCCCCGCCGGTAATCAGGTGATCTACGCCAGTGGTGAAAGTCGCCTCAGCCGCGATGAATAAACACAGCTTGCCCACTTCTTCGGGCGTACCCATTCGCCCCGCGACTTGGGCGGCTTCGCCATCGGCGATGGCGGCTTTCGGGTCGGGCATGGAGTTCGCCCCCGCTTCCCACAACGGCGTCCAGATGTTGCCGGGCGAAACCGAATTGACGCGCACGCCATTCGCCGCTTCGTCAATCGCCAACGCTTTGCTGAACGACAACACCGCGCCTTTCGACGCCACGTAAGTCGTCGCGTAATGCTGTCCTAACGTCGCAACCAAACTCGCCACATTGATGATGTTGCCTTTGGTTTTGCGCAAGTGCGGCAAGGCCAATTGGCTGGCGGCGAATACGCTCACGACGTTGAGTTCTAGCAAGGCGCGAAAGTCTTCCACCGAAAACTCATCTATTGGCAAATGCGGCGGATGCCATCCAGCGTTGTTGATGAGGCAATCTAACTGACCGAATTGCGCGACGGCGGTTTCGATCATTCGGTTGATCTGCGACGTATCAGTCACGTCAGTCGGGCAAAACACGGCCTGCCCTTTGCCCAATGCGTTCAGTTCGCGCGCAAGCGTTTCGCCCTTTTCGACTTGACGGTCAGCGACGACGACGCGCGCTCCGGCTTCGACAAACGTGCGCGCGCAACCCGCGCCAATGCCCGAAGCTGCGCCGGTAATGATGGTGACTTTGTTTTCGTATCGCATAGTTCCTCTGGTTCTCAAATCTTGACGGTCTCAGACAACGATGTTATCAACAACTCGTCTTTCGCACCTTTTACATCTAATCAATCGCTTTTCATAGCTCCCTTTCCTTGTTAATTCATCTCGTCATCGGCAGTTCGTTGTGTTTTTCGGTGAACGCATGAAGGGCAAACGCTTCATCATTATTTTGTTCGCGTGCCTGTGGCTAGTCAGCGAAGCTGTGCCGCGCGCCACCGAAGCCATCAAGCTGGTATTACCCCAAACTCCCGTCAAAGATTTGTTACTCGACACGCAAGGCAAGCGCGGCCTGGTTAAGTTCAATCACAAACAACACGAAGGCTTGCTCACGCGCGCCGATGGCTTGGCGCACAAGGCTCCGGCGAATCTGGCTTGCGTCGGATGCCACCACACCGTCACCAACATTCTCGAACGCAAACAGTTTCAATCGTGCCGCGATTGTCACCGCGAGCAAGGATTCACTGATAATCCCGTCCCCGCCACGCACAACGTCAAAGACGAAGCAGACCGCGACATCGAATTAAACTCGATGGAAATCAACCATCGCCTTTGCATCTCGTGCCACCGCGAAGAGAAGCCTCGCCCCGAATGGCAAGGCCACAACGTCCCAGTTAAATGCAGCGAATGTCATGACCGCAACGCGCCACCCGCGCAAGCTATCGCTTATAACCTGACGCCGCCGCCCGCTGACGATTCTCCTACGGGCGAAGGCTTGCCCAAACCAATCGTCACAGATTTGGTCACAACTCCGAAAGATGAGCCGCTCGGTTACGCGGGCAAATCACGCGTAGAGCGACCTGACGATAAACCCGATGTGAATGCCGTCTTGAAGCCTGACCGCTGGCGCATCGGATTCCCCAAAGACCCGCGCGCCAAAGAGGGAAGGCTCATTGACCCTTACAACCAAAACGTATTCAAAGGCGATTATCCAATCATCGGACAGCATACGTTTTTGAACGTCACGCTCGAAAGCGAATCGTTCACCAACGTGCGGCGCATTCCGTTGCCCAGCAATGTGAGCAGCGAACGTCCGAACAGTTCAGAATTCTTTGGACGCGGGCGACAGTTTTTTGCCAAGCAAAGTTTCATCACTTCCTTCGAACTCTTTCACGGCGATACGTCGTTCAAGCCCATTGACTGGCGGGTGAAATTCACTCCGGTGTTCAACCTCAATTACCTCAACACCCAAGAGCGCAGCATCGTCAACGTCAACCCAACCATTGGTTCAAATCGTTTCGACACTTACATCGGCATTCAGGAAGCGTTTTATGAAAAGCGGTTGGGTGATACGACCAGCCTGTTGCCGATGTTGCGCGGCAAAGGACGCGATAAAAACAAAAGCCCATACTTCGACTCGACCTTCTTCCGCGTAGGCATTCAACAATTCAACAGCGACTTTCGCGGCTTGATCTTCAACGATTACAACTTAGGGGCGCGCATCTTCGGGCAAGCTGAGAACAATCGTTACAACTTCAACGTCGCCTATTTTTATCAACTCGAAAAAGATACGAACAGCGAACTCAATACGCGGCTGTTTATTCCAGGCAGCGGACATAATCGTTTTCGCAATCAATCAGTAATCATCGCCAACCTTTATCGGCAAGACACGAAATATAAAGGCTACACGACACAGTTCAGTTTTCATTTCAACAACGACCGGCCTTCGCAATTGTTCGACCGCAACAACTTTCCCGTGAGGCCGGGCTTGATTGGCGATTACGTGCGGCACGGCATCAAGTCTTATTACTTCGGCGTCACGGGCGACGGACATATCGGCTTGATGAATCTCAACCACGCTTTTTATCAAGTCATCGGACGCGATTCGTTCAATCAAATCGCCGGACGCAAGACCGACATCAACGCGCAACTCGCCGCCGTCGAACTTTCGCAAGACCGCGACTGGCTGCGATTTAAGACTTCGTTCTTTTTCACGTCAGGCGACAGCAAGCCGTTCGACGGCAAGGCGCGCGGCTTCGATTCGATCTTTGACGATCAGGAATTCGCGGGCGGCAAGAATAGTTTCTTTAACAGTCAGGCGATTCCGTTTTTGAATACGGGCGTATTGCTGACGACGCCGGGCACGCTGATTCCCAGCTTGCGCAGCAGCAAGACGCAAGGCCAATCCAATTTCGTCAACCCCGGCATTTTTGTTTACAACGCGGGCTTCGAAGCCGAACTGACTCCGAAAGTGCGCGGCATTTTCAATGCGAATTACATGCTTTTCCATCACACTGCGCCGCTGTCGCAGTTGCTGTTTCAACCCAACATCCGGCGCCCCATCGGGTTTGATTACGGCGTAGGCTTCCTGTGGCGTCCGCCGTTGACTGAGAACTTTATCATTACGGGCGGGTTTAATTCGCTCGTACCGGGCGATGGATTCAAAGACATCTTTCGCTCGAATTGCGCGGGACAAGGCTGCGGAGCGCGGCCGCAGACGCTGTATTCGATTTATGTAAAAGTAAAGTTGACGTACTGAGTGAATATATAGGGCGGGTTATTAACCCGCCCTATATCAAGGCAGCTATGAAACCAAGAGCTATCAAGTTGTTATTTCTGTGCGGCGTGATCGGACTGTTCGCATTAAGCAACTTTTCCATCAGCTTCATCAGCGCGCAACAAGCCGCGCCGAAAGACTGTACGACCTGTGATCGTGACGCACTCGCCAAGCGCCCCGCTTCGCCGTGCGGGCCGAACCAGTCCAACCAGCCTGGCGACACCGAACGCATCGCCAAAGACACCGCTCGTCCGCGTTGGAATATGACGCCGTGCGAAGCCGAGATTCGCTCGCGTGGTTGCAACGATTGCCACACCGGCATCGAAGATATGCACTCCGGCAAGATCACCATCGGTTGCGTAGACTGCCACGGCGGAGACGCGACGATTCGCCGCGAAGCCAGTCTGGCGTTTAAGTCAGAAGGCTATGAACTGCTCAAAGAGAAAGCCCACGTTCAACCTAAAAACAAAAGCGACTGGCCGACTTCGGGCAATCCTGAGAGATCGAATATGCTGACGCTGAAGGAAGACCCGGCGTTCATTCGCTTCGTCAATCCCGGCGACTTGCGCGTAGCCAATCTCTCGTGCGGCACGACCGATTGCCACACCAGCGACGTACAC
>JANNUY010000465.1:0-4066 GCA_031414155.1 Acidobacteriota bacterium | reverse complement strand
TGCGTTCGAGCAAGGCGAGCGGCTTTTGGGTTGGATAGCCGAGACGTTCGGCGGCTTGAGCATTTACAGGCGCTATGGATGTCCAAACGTCTTGCACGGGAACGCCTGCTTGGGTTTCTAAAAAACGTTTCAATCGCGGCCATCCGCCTATTTTGCTTGGCCAATAGACTCTTCCTTCCGCGTCAAGGCGTTCTAACTCGCTTGGCGGCACAGACCAATGACGCCCTTTTGCAGTCGGATCAAAGCCACGCCAAACTTGACCAGTTTCGCCGTTGCGTGTCCCAGAGCCAGTTAAATCGGATAGCGTAAAAGCGCGTCCGCTGTCATCTTCATTGCTGTAATGGCTAGATAGATATGATGCCTCGAATGCTTCATATTGAGATACCCATGTATGGTTGTCCGATTTTGCGTAGAAAAGTATGACATCGTGAACGGGGCCATAACGTTTTGCACTTGAATGAGCGCTCGTTCGTTTCCAGATAACTTCGCTCTTAAAATGTTCGCCGCCAAAAATCGCATCCAAAATGATTTTCAAATAATGGCTCGCGGTGGGGTCGCAATGCAGGTACAAACTGCCGGTGGGCTTCAACACGCGATGTAACTCAACCAGCCGCGCCGCCATCATCACCAGATAAGCCATCATCTGATTCGTACCGATAGATTGGCGCAAGGCCGCGATCATCAGACCGACGGGCGCGCTCGTCAGTACGAGTTCCTGATAGGTTTCTTCGGTGGAGCGGCTCCAATGCCAAGTGTCTTCAAAGGCGGTGATCTGGGCTTCGGCCTCCTTGCCGCTCTCGTCCTTAAACAGAATGTTGTAATTGCGATTCGAGTTAAACGGCGGGTCGAGGTAAATCAAATCTACGCTCTCGCGTTGAACGTGTTCGCGCAGAACCTTGAGGTTGTCGCCGTAATATAGTGTGTTCATGCGTTAAGGTCAGTGATGTTTACGTGCGACGCATGTAGTACCGGCTTTAGCCGGAATCTTGCGCGTCAGGCACATTGGGCTAAAGGCAAACGCTTCCGGCTGAAGCCGGTACTACATGCTACTTGCAAGCTGCTACTTACGCTTCCACCGCACGCCGTCTTTCGTGTCTTCTAACACAATGCCCATCTCAGTCAGTTGATTGCGAAGCTCATCGGAGCGCGCGAAGTTTCTGGCTTTGCGGGCGGCTTGGCGTTCGTCAATTAGAGCTTGAATGTCGGCGTCGAGGAAGCCTTTTTTCAGTTCGCCGAAAATGCCGAAGACCGAATCCATGCGGTCTACTAAATCGAGCAACGCTTTTTGGTCGCTGGCTTTGAGCGTGGCTGCGGCAATGGCCGAATTGGTTTCGCGCACGAAGTCATGCAGCGCGCCGAGGGCTGCGGGAACGTTGAGATCGTCGTCGAGCGCGGTTTCAAAATCCTTCTTTGTGCGCCAGACGAGTTCGCCGATGGTGGCGGTTTCACCTGCTTCAGGTGTGAGTTCAGACAGACGCACTTTGAAATCGTTGAGGCGCGCGGTGACGGTTTCGGCTCCTTTTAAGCCGTCCATCGTGAAGTTGAATTGCTTCAGATGCTGCGCCGACAGCAACAAATAGCGAATCGCGCGCGGCGTGTGGCCTTGTTCAATCAAGTCGCGTACGACGTAAAAGTTGCCGAGTTTTTTTGACATCTTCTGCCCTTCAGCCAGCAGAAATTCGCTATGCACCCAATACTTGACGAAAGGCTTGCCGGTCGCGCCTTCTGATTGCGCAATTTCGTTTTCGTGATGTGGGAAGACCAAATCAATGCCGCCCGCGTGAATGTCGAACGTTTCGCCCAACGCTTTCATAGACATCGCCGAACATTCGATGTGCCAGCCCGGACGGCCTTTGCCAAGTGGCGTATCCCACGACGGCTCGTCTGGTTTGGCGGCTTTCCACAACACGAAATCGCGCACGCTTTCTTTATCGTATTCATCAGCGTCCATGCGTTCGCTTGCGCCCGCTACGTTGCCTTCAAAGTTCATGTTCGAGAGTTGGCCGTAAGTCTTGAAGCTGTTGATGCGAAAATAGGTCGAGCCTTCTGATTCATAAGCATGACCGTTGGCTTTGAGGCGCTGGATGAGTTCGATCATCTCGTCAATGTGATCGGTCGCGCGCAGCACTTGCTCAGGGCGTTCAGCGCCCAGCGCGTCAAAATCCTGAAAAAACAAATCGGTGAATTGGTCGGTGTAATCGCGCAACGACATGTGCAAGGCAACGGCGCGCTGAATGATCTTGTCGTCTACGTCGGTGATGTTCATGACGTGATGAACTTGGTAACCCTTATATTTCAGATAGCGCCGCAGCAAATCGCCGAACAGAAACGTACGGAAGTTGCCGATGTGCGCGAAGTCATAGACGGTCGGGCCGCAGATATACATGCGAACAGTGTTGTCGTTGAGCGGCTGAAACTCTTCGACCTGATTGGTGAGCGTGTTATAGAGCTTGAACATTGCAGAAAACCTTTTATTTATTAGGGTAAAAACGAGCGGCGAGTGTATGAACGCCTCTGAGTGATGTCAAACTTTGCTCACCGCGCGCACAGCATTTCACGCCAGCGCATTCTTTGCGCTATAGTGCGGCTTACCGCAATGCAGTCACCTGAATTCATACGCAAAAATTTTCGCGCTAACGCGCAAGTACCCTCATTAAGCGAAGGACAGAAGAAAAACGATGCAAGCAAAAGCACAACTCGAAGCAGAAATTGCAACCGCCACGGCGGCTGCGGCTCCCGCAGACCTTGACCCACAAGAAACGTCGGAATGGTTGGAAGCCTGGGACGAAATTTTAGCCGATCCCAAACGCGCAGGCTTTCTCATCAACGCGCTGCGCGAGAATGCCTTCAAGCAGGGCATCCCGCTGCCTACGCAATTCAATACGCCTTATCTGAATTCCATCGCGCCGGATGAACAGGTTTCTTACCCCGGTGACCGCGAGATGGAACGCCGCATCAAGACCATTATTCGCTGGAATGCGATGGCGATGGTCTTGAACCAGAACAAACACGACGCGGGCATCGGCGGACACATTGCGACTTACGCTTCGGTAGCGACGCTGATGGAAGTCGGCTTCAACAATTTCTTTCGTGGTTCGATACAAACCAAAGACGGCGAACAGCCGGGCGATTTCGTTTATTTTCAAGGCCACGCCAGCCCAGGCATTTATTCGCGCGCCTTTCTCGAAGGCCGTTTGTCGCTCGATCATCTCAAAAACTTTCGCCACGAATTGCGCGACAAGCCCGGCCTTTCGTCTTATCCGCATCCGTGGCTGATGCCTGATTTCTGGAAGTTCCCGACGGTTTCGATGGGCTTGGCTTCGTTGAATTCGATCTATCACGCGCGCTTTATGCGCTATCTGGAAAATCGCGGACTGATTCCCGCGACTGATCGCTAGGTGTGGGTCTTCCTCGGCGATGGCGAAATGGATGAGCCGGAATCAATGGGTTCGATCACGTTGCCGCCGCGCGAAAAACTCGACAACCTGATTTTCGTCATCAACTGCAATTTGCAACGGCTCGACGGCCCGGTGCGCGGCAACGGCAAGGTCGTCAACGAATTCGAAGCGGCCTTTCGCGGCGCGGGTTGGAACGTACTCAAAGTTCTCTGGGGAACCACTTGGGATGAATTGTTTGCGCGCGACAAATCGGGCTTGTTGCTCAAGCGCATGGAAGAGTGCGTGGACGGCGAGTTCCAAAATTTCAAGGCCAAAGACGGCAAGTTTGTGCGTGAGAAATTCTTCGGCAAATACCCCGAACTGCTCGAACTCGTCAAAGATTACTCTGACCGTGACCTCGAAGGCTTGCGGCGCGGCGGACACGACGCGCTCAAGGTTTATAACGCTTACAAACGTGCTTATGAACACAAAGGCCAACCGACGGTGATTCTCGCCAAGACGGTCAAGGGCTACGGCCTCGGCGCGTCGGGCGGCGAAGGCCGCAACCTTGCGCACCAATCGAAAAAAGTCAGCGAAGACGATCTGGTCGCTTTCACCAAACGTTTCAGTTTGCCGATGGACGAAGAAGCCGCGCGCAACTTCGAGTTTTTTATTCCCAAACCTGACAG
>JANNUY010000464.1:0-9835 GCA_031414155.1 Acidobacteriota bacterium | reverse complement strand
AAAAATCATTGGGGCTATGCCCCTAGCGACGTTGAGGGCGTAGCCCATTCGTAAATAACAACCCTATCGGAAAGGCACAGCCTTTCCGCACATCACTGCGGCAGAGCCGCGAAGGCAGGTGATAAAAGTTATAAACCGTATTTTTCCAGCCGCCGATACAACGCGCTGCGACTCAAGCCCAACGCTTCCGCCGCTTTGCTGACATTACCTTCAAAACGTTCGAGCGTTTTCTTGATAAGGAAGCGTTCGACTTCGTCAAGGCTCATGTCTTCGAGGCGCGCGCCGCCGTCATTGCCGTTGCTCGCCAAACCTAAATCAGCGGCTTTGATGATCGTACCATGCGCCATCAACACGCCGCGTTCGATGGCGTGGTCGAGTTCGCGTATGTTGCCCGGCCACGGATGTTGCGTGAGCGTTTTCAAGGCCACCGGATCAAAGCCCGTCACCAACTTGCGATAGCGCGCCGCGTGTTGGCGCAAAAAGTGATCGGCCAATGCCTGAATGTCTTCGCGCCGGTCACGCAAGGCGGGCAAGCGAATCTCTACGGTGTTTAAGCGAAACAACAAGTCTTGCCTGAAACGTCCCGCCGCGACTTCGGCGGATAAGTCTGCGTTGGTCGCCGCCACGATGCGCACGTTGACCTTGCGCGTTTTTGAAGAGCCTACGCGCTCGAACTCGCCGGTTTCGAGTACGCGCAAGAGCTTGGCCTGTTGCGGCATTGAGATATTCGCAATCTCGTCGAGAAACAACGTGCCGCCGTCGGCGAGTTCAAAGCGGCCTACGCGGTCAGCTTTGGCGTCGGTGAACGCGCCTTTTATGTGTCCGAACAGTTCACTCTCGAATACGCCATCAGAAAGGCCGCCGATGTTGACGGTGACGAGCGGCTTGTTGTTGCGGTGTGAAATCGAATGCACGACTTTGGCGACGACGCCTTTGCCCGTACCGTTTTCGCCCGTGATTAGCATGTTCGCGTCTGACGGCCCGACGCGCGCGATGACTTGCAGAATGGGTTGCATCGCAGGCGCTTCGGCAATCATATCGGTGCGGGCTTCGCCGCGTAAGAGTTGGTTTTCGGCGGTGAGTTTCTGTTCGTTACGCAAGGCTTGGCCGAGTTCGATCTGCGTCCAGAGAATGCTCAAGAGGCGCGCGTTGTCCCACGGCTTTTGCACGAAATCGCGCGCGCCGCGTCGCATGGTTTCGACGGCGAGGTCTACGCTGCCCCACGCGGTCATCACGATGATGGGTAAGGTTGCGTCGAGCATTTGCAGCCGCGACAGCAAATCCAGCCCTTCCTGCCCTGAAGTCGTGTCGCGCGTGTAATTCAAGTCCATCAACAGCACATCGAAATCGCGCGCTTCGAGCGCGGTCATAATCTGTTGCGGCGACTGAGCGGTTTCGATCTGAAAGCCTTCGCTCTTGAGCAGGAGGCGCAGGGCTTCGATTACGTCAATCTGGTCGTCGGCGATGAGAATGCGGGGAGAAGTTTTCATAAGTATTTCGTCGGACGCGCACGTACTCAGACTAATTCGCCATCCAGCCATCCCGCAATTCAATCACACGATTGCCATAAGAAGCGTTCATCTCTGAATGCGTCACTTGCACAATCGTCGTGCCTTGATCGTTGAGCTTTTTGAAAAGCTCCATGATCTCTTTGGCTTGTCCTGAATGCAGATTGCCGGTTGGTTCGTCGGCGAGAATGATTTTCGGATTGGCGATGACGGCGCGCGCTACGCCAACGAGTTGCTGCTGCCCGCCCGAAAGTTGCGTAGGGTACAAATCCTTTTTGCCTACGATTTGAAAGCGGTCGAGTACGTCGCCGACGATGGCGTCGCGTTCTGATTTTTTCACGTCGCGGTATGACAGCGGAATTTCAAGATTTTCGGCTACGGTCAAATGATCCAACAAGTGATAGCTCTGAAAGACGAAGCCGATGTTTTTGTTGCGCAATTCGGTGCGATGTTTGGGCTTGAGTTGATGAACCGGTTGTTCTGCAAACGTATATTCGCCCGCCCAATCGTTATCGTGCATGCCGATGATGTGCAATAACGTAGACTTCCCCGCTCCGCTCGGCCCCATGATCGAGACGAATTCGCCCTCTTTAATTTCGAGCGAGATGCGCCGCAAGATGTAATAACGCTGTGCGCCTTGCGGCACTGATTTTTCGAGATTAGTTAGGTGAATCATTCGTTGTCGTTATGTCCTCAATGTCGTCGTTGATTGTGAACTTTGCCAACCGCCTGTGACAAACTCTATGCCACAGGCGCGTTAAGCAAAACTGCCAATAGAATCAGGTCTTTTCGCCGCCACCCGCGAATCGCGCCCAAAATGCGCCTTTCTAAACTGTCCGGTATTGGGAAAACCTGTTCGCAAAAAGTAACAGCGCAGACAGTAAATCGGTAGAACTTCGCATCAACCTCTACCGTAACGTGACTTGCCAAGCGAAGCGCAGCTTTTTAGACTGCCGCCAGCTTGTAGCGACGCTTACACACCCCGTGCAATAAGCCTTCCCCGTAATCACCCGACCCCGTATTCACTCGACCCCGTATTCACTCGAAACGCTGCCCCGAAATTTTTGCGAATACTGCCACGCTTGCTGAGACAAATGCGTGTCGGTATATTGTCGGCTTTCTGGCCTGACCACTTTCGCCTCTTAAATAGAACAATGCGTTTCCCCGTGCGAGACTGGGGAACGTGGTCAAAATTCAATCCACAGTTTTGGAGTCACTGCTATGTTACGTTTTTTTTCTAAGTTTCAGCGTTCGCGCAACTTCTTTTTGATTGTGTTTTGCGCCTTGCTGCTCGTTGGGTTGGTCATGTTTTATCTGCCCAGCACCAACCTGATGCCAGGCACGAATACGACGGCAACTTCCGCCGACGATAAAATTGTCGTCGCCACCGTGGGTTCCGAAGAGATCACACTCAAGGAATTCAAGAATGCGTTGGCATCATACGGTCAACGTTATACGCGACAGGGCCAACTGCCTTACGCCACCTTGAAAGCCTTGGGTGCAGATAAAGAAGCCCTCGACGGATTAGTAGGCAATCGTCTGGCGCTCGATGTCGCCAGCGGCTTGGGGCTGACCGGCACCGACCGCGAAATCAGCGAACAGGTGGTTCGTTCTTTCACCAATCAACAAACCGGGCAGTTCATCGGCAAGGCTGAATACGTTCGCAGCCTCGCGTTGCAAGGCACGACACCCAGCGAATATGAAGAGTCCATTCGTGACGGACTGACGGCGGGCAAAGTGCGCGCTTATTTGATGGCAGCCGAACAAGTTTCTGACAAAGAGATCGAAGAGTCTTACAAAAAAGATAACACCAAAGTCGAAGTCAGTTACGCCATCATTGACCGTGAGAAGGTCAAGAGTAAGCTCAAGGCCACTGACACCGAATTGCAGACTTATTACGACGCTCACAAAAACGATTTCAAGGCCGACAAGCCTACGCGCAAGGTTGATTACATCTTCGTCTCGACCGATCAGGTCGCCAAAACGATGACGATCACCGACGCCGACCTCAAGGCGGAATATGACAGCAACAAGCAGTTTGAATTCCGCGCCAGCGTGATTCGTCGTGATGTGCTGACCGCCGCCGACGAAGACGCCGTCAGCAAGAAAATCAACGAAATCAATCTGCGCGTGCGCGGCGGGCAAGGCGGCGCGAAGCCCGAAGATTTCGCCACCGTGGCCAAAGCCGAATCGCAAGACCCTTCGCGCGTCAAAGGCGGAGACATCGGTTTCATCCGCAAAGACCCGAACAAGCCGGGCGCGTGGCAACAACGCGCGGTGTCGCTGAAAGTCGGCGATCTTGACGGGCCGTTCCGCGACGGCAAGAGCTATTACATTCTCAAAGTCACCGAGCAACGCGAAGTTCCCTTCGAAGCGATGAAAGCGACGTTGCGCGCAGGCGTAGCCAATCGCAAAGCCTATCAGCGCGCTTCTGAATTGGCTGACAAGGCTTATGCCGAAGCGACCGCTGCCAAGAGTCTGCTCAAAGGCGCTGAAGCGATTGCCGCCGACATCAGACAACCTGCCGCTTCGTTGCTGAAAACGACGCCTTATTTCAAAGACGGCGATACGCTGCCCGAAATCGGCAGCAATCCCGCCTTTGAAGAAGCCGTCAAAGATTTGAAGAAAAGCGACTTCACCGAAAAGGTGGGCATTCCCGGCGGCTTGGCGATTCCGCAAATGGCTGACGTGCTGGCCGAAGGCACGGCGCTCAACTTCGAACAGGCCAAGAACCAAGTCGAAAACAAATGGCGCGACGAAAAAGAACCGAACGTCGCGCTGGCTCGTGCCCAAGACATCATCACCAAAGCCAAGAGCGCGGCGGAATTCACCGCGTTGTGCAAAGCCGAAGGGCTTGAAGTCAAAACCGACAGCAACTTTAACAACGTCACTTTCCCCGGTTCGTCAGCAGGCGGTTTGCAAACCGGTCAGGTGGCGCGCAACGCGCTGTTCAATCTCAAAGAGAACGAAGTTGTCAAAGCGCCGATCAAATTCGGCGCGGGCGGTTTCATGATCTTCGCGGCGACCAAGCGCACCGAAGCCGATATGTCGCAAATCGGTGCGGCACGCGCTGACAAACGTCAGAGCATGGTCAGCGAACGCCAAGGCCTCGCCTATGACGCTTACATCAAAGCGGCGCGCAAGCGTTACGAAGACGGAGGCAAGATCAAAATTTATCAAGACCGTATTGATAAAGCCTTCGAAGGCGCGCAGTAACTTGAGTGCGGAATGCGGAGTAACATCCTGTTCGCATAAGCCAAAGGCCGGATGGATTTCATCGCAAATCCATCCGGCCTTTTTATTTGCCAACGTGCTGGAGAAGGTAAACACTCCGCACTCCGCACTCCGCACTCCGCACTCCGCACTCCGCACTCAAGAAGCTACTCCATCAACTCTTTCGGCAGCACTAACGTCAGGGCTACGTCTTGCGCCTGCGTGCTGATTTGAACTTTGTCGAGCAACGAACTGTAGAGTTTCGATTTTTCGTCATCGCCACCGAGAAACATCTTACCCAGTGCGACCAATCCGCCCAGGCTTTCTTTCAGCAACGCCGCGTCGTTGTTCGATGCAGTGCGCGCCCGCGCCGCTACGGTGGCAGTGTTGTCTGCGTTCAAATCCATCGAACCGAAAATCGCCTTGACCGCTGCGACTTGCGCAAAAAGCTCGCCCTGGCTGGCGAGCATCACGCGCAAACCTTCCGGCAAGTTACCGGCAAACCTCACCAAACTCGATTCTTTGATTTCTTTCAACGCCCTCGCCAAAGGCATGTGCGCGGCCGTCGGGCTTTTTGCCGACAACACGCTTTGCACGGCTTCGAGGTCGCCGATGGCGATGCGCTGTTGGTCGAGCGCGGCGAAAAAAAGTTCGGTCGCGGGCGCATCGGGCTTAGGCTTAAGGCTCAAAGTGAGAAGCTGTTTGCCTTGATATTCGCGGGCATTGAGTTCGCCGCCTGCGGCTTTGGCGGCAACGGCAAGTTTTTGCGCGTCTATGCTTACGCCTTGCAACAACAGCAAGCCGCTGCCGCGCGAAAGTGTTTCAGTCATCTTCACGCCCAACACGGCGGTTTGCACCTGTGCCGGATCAATGCCGCTCAGTTTGGCGAAGGTTTCAATCTCGCTCGCCGTTTTGCCGATGCCCGCGACCGAGATGTTTTTGAGGCGCGGCAGCAATTCGCCCATCACGCGCTTCACGTCAATGACGGCGACAATGTCTGAGGCGGGAAGCTGCATCAGCAATTCGTCGGTGAGCGAAGCCGCAGCCTTTTGCCCAGCGGTCGGTGAAGCAGGCGCAGCAGCGGTTTGCGCCCATCCGACGACGCTGACGTTGCAGGCCAAGCTCACAGCCATAACTCCAACGGCACAAGCCGATGCACAATTCGATAATTTCATGTCACTCACTCCTTCTGTGATTGCTCCAAGTTAGGCAACGACGCAAGGGGCTGCCGCTGTCCAGTCAAATGAGGCGTAAGAACGCTGGCGGGTCGAGATTCCCGCACTCAAAAATTGGACTCTACCGGATTTCCTTTTGTTACATTTCCTCAGCAGCAGAAATTTTCCATTTGCCAGTTTAGATTTTAGATTTTTCATTGCCAGCAGTTCGCGGAGTAATACCTAACCAGGTCGGGACAACTTCGGGGCAATAGCAAATCTAAAATCTAAACCGGCAAATGGAAAATTTCTGCTGCTCTTCAGTTTCGTGAGGAGTTGATCGCACTTACCCACAATAATTCTGGTAGTGCCAAAAATTGCGATGCCCCAAGGCTTGCGTTAGGATGCGTGCGGTTCCGAGGGGAACCGGTCAGACGTTCCACTAAAGTTCGAAATATCATGTCTTCGTTCGATTCAACTCTATCCACTGCCCCCAGCGATTATCAAGAAAGCCTCTGGCTCGTCGCGCTCTATGAGTCGGAAGAGCCTATTAAAGCCTTGCTCGAACGGCTTCACGCGCTGGGCGTCGAGACACAGGACGCGAGCATCGTGCGCGTAGAGCTTAACGACCAGCAACGCGCCGTCACCCGCGACGCGCAACAGCAGCTTTCGCCCAGCGCCCGCAACGCCATCACCGGAGCCATTATTGGCAGCGGCTTATTCACGATCATTGGCGTCGTCTTATATGAAACAGCGCGGCTCACTTTGCGCGGCATCGAAGGCCTGCCCGGCCACGCATTTGCTTTCGCACTCGCAGGCGCAGCCGTCGGCGGCGCGTTGGGTTCGGTCATAGCACCCGTCAAAAAACGCCGGGCCAAAAAGCTGCCCACCCAAGCCCTCAACAAAATGCCTGCGATCACCAGCGAAGGCTACCTCGTCGCGGTCAAGATGCCGCCTGAACTCGGCGAACAATCAGAAGCCATCGCACGCAGCCTGGGCGCGAAACAAATTCTCTGTTAAACCGATACGCAAAAACTGCCCAATCAAGGCGCAGTATCTTAGCGTTTAACTTCAAAGGGCTTTCGCCACAAAAAAGCACAAAACCCACAAAAAATCTCAGAATCTTTTTGCGGGTTTTGTGCTTTTTTGTGGCGAAAGCCCTTCGGAGCTTTGCTGTAGCTGCGCTTTATTCGCCTACGACTTGTTCAGCCGCGTCGGGATTGTTTTTGACGATGACGGCGGTGATCTCTTCGAGCGCAGCACTTTCGTCACCGGAAATCGCACCGATGCCCAAAAATCCGCCGGAAGCCAGTGCGATGCTGCGACTGTAAGCCAACAAATCCTGCCGGGCTTCGCGCCGCTGATTGGCGGGCAGTGCTTCGATAAAAATGCGAATGGCGCGCAGCGTATTTTCAAAGAAAGCTTCTGCCGGTTTCTTCGTGAGCCATTCGTTGAGTTGTGTTTCAGCCGCACTGCCTTTGGCCACGCCCCGCGAATGCGCCGCTTGCAAAATCAGTTCGCGTTCCTTTTCGCTCACATCACTCGAAGCCCACGCCACTTGAATGAGCGGCACGAGGTGCAACAGCATTATGGTATCAGGCGTGTAACCCAATTCGCGCAAGGCTTCGATGACTTCGGCATCTTGAATGCCGGTCGCGGCAACCAGCTCTTGCTGCGCGTTTTCTGACGAAAGTTTTTGATGGAGCTTCTCAATCAGTTCGCGTTCTTTGCGCATGAAATACTCTTCTTCGAGACCGCGTTCGCGCTCGGCGAAGATGTCTTTGTTCGACATATCAGTTCCTCTTTCAGTGATAGGGCTTACACAAAAATGAAGAAGTTAGCCACGAATTACACGAATTAACGCGAAAGCAACGAAGGGTTCGTGAAAATTCGTGTTCATTCGTGGCGATTTTTTTTGCGTAAGTCCTAAGTGATATAAATTTGATGATCCGTTTGCCGTACTGCGTACCGTACTGCCTATTGTACTGGATGATGACAAATGGTGACGGGCGCGATTGAAACAAAGTCGCCGCTAATTAACAAGCCAATTGACCAGCCGGGCGGCGAACTATGAAAAGGCCGGAAAAGCATAAGTCACAACGTAAACAGGCGGCTCTTTTTCCAGCAACGGACGCCCTTCGCATTCGAGCCAGGCGTGTCCTTCGAGCAAGTTGGCGAGCGGATTGAGCTTCGCCTCTTTGCCCTGCCGCACACCGAACAGCACGCGTGTTTGAATGCCTGCGCTGCCCAGTATGCGATGCAACACCAACGCGCGCTTCCAGCAAACGGGGGTGAAGACCCAACGATTGAGTTGCAGCAAACGATCCAGCCAATAGGCCGCGCGTTGCGGAGCCAGTCGCAACGGCGCACTCGCTTTGCGCGGTCGGGGAGTTAGCCAGCGCAACAAATGCGGCAACGGATAACGCTGCATAGCATAAGTCACAAGCACGACCCACATCACAAGCCGCACCAGCAACCACATTTCGCGGGGCTTGTGCCGCGCCAGCCAACCCAGACGACGCAAGCGATCCCAAGTTTTGACCGAAACCGTCAGCGAATTACTCATGAATTTTTAGCATGACTTTCCGAACTATCGCCGTTCACCAAGCCTCTACCCAACCCGTGGCTCAACCAACGCCGTCCGTAAAATTTGGTCAGGCGCGCGAGGCGCAAGACGCGATAACCCAGCCCCAGCGAAGCAGGCAGCGCCACGCGCCGCCATTCTGTGCTGCCGGGCGACATCGCGTAACGCGCACAATATCGCAGCTTGCCCCACCAATGCTTTTGCGCCTGAATCAAAAACGCATGCCGCGCAATCACCGTCTCATCATGACTTTGCTCGTGTCGCAACAACTCATAGGCGTGTTGCAAAGGGCGTTCGAGCGAATCGTCTTGTAACAATTCCAGCCGCAACGCTTCAGGCACGGGCGCGGCTAACAGTTCATGCGCCAACCGCAAACCAATGCGCACCCATCGCTCGGCATTGAGCAAGCGCGCCAGTTGCCACAACCGCGTCCAATCCAAGGCAGGCGAAACGCATATCAGTTGCGTCACATCACCAACGGTTTTTAGTTGGTTCCAACCGTCTTTGCTGCCGTGCAAACAAACCAACAACAACGTCTCAGCCGCTCCCAGCGCCGCAATCGGCTGCCGGTTCAGCGTGCCTTCACGCAACGTTTCCCACCACGGCCAGCGTTCGAATCGTATGCCCGCATAGCGAAACGTCATGGCCCAATGCAATTCCAATACGACGCCGTCGCTCAACCGCATCAGCGGCAAGTCGTAAGCGAAAGACCGCATCGCCTCATCCGCCACATGCTTGATGTCACGTTTGCGCGCAAAGCCGCGCGCGCGGCAGAGCCGTTCGGCTTCATCAATCTGTTGCGGATGAACCAGCACATCAAGGTCGCAATAATCGCGCAAGTCCAACGCGCCATAAGCCAACTCAGCCAGCGCGGGGCCTTTCATCGCTACGGTTGGCAACCCGGCGGCGCGAAAGTCGGCGAGCAATTCGAGCAACGTCTGGGTAAGAAACCGCGCGCGAATCGCGTTACGTTGCGCGTATTGCCGCAAAGCGGGCGTCACATATTCAGGCGCGTGCCGATGCAAATGATGCGCGAGCAACGGAGCCAAACCGTGATGAATCGCGCTGCGCGTAAGTTCATCCGGCGTCGTTTGCCGCAAGGCTTCATGAAAAAACGCGACGGCGGATTCATCCCACAGGCAGTTTTCTACACCACGGGCCACACAACGCAGGGCGTTAAATGCGTGATCAAATTGAGGTGGGGAAAACGACATGCCGACCAATTCCTTTTCGTTCTTACCGGCTGACGGCCAACTGATGAGCCAACTGGCGGGGATGACGCGCACACCATAGGCCAAGCGCGCGCAGCCTGTCCAGTTTCTTGTCAGGTTGGAGTGGACGTGAAATCATCATCACACAATTGTGCGAAGCGTGTC
>JANNUY010000463.1:0-4857 GCA_031414155.1 Acidobacteriota bacterium | reverse complement strand
CAAAGCTGCGTCAAGCCGCCGCATTCCACACGGTCAATATCAGACTGAAAAAAGCGAAAGGGGCAAAGAACACAATGGTTCTTTGCCCCTTTCGATTTTGACGTTCTGCCAGAGATTACTTTTTGACGGACGGCAACTGATGCGGAACGTAATAAGGCTTGCCGTTCAACTTCTTCACTTCGTCGTTGAAGGTCGTGCCGTATTTATCTTTGGCGCTCGACAACGCCCACGCTTGGCGCTTGAAGTTCCAGTTTTCGGGGTTCAGCCGTTGCGCTTCTTTGTAGTGAGGTATCGCAGCTTCGCCCTGATTCGTTTGATAGAGATATTCGGCTAAACCGAATTCAGCCGAAGCCAGCGCCCAGTCGGGGTTTTGCGGTTTCATCCGTTCGCGCAACTCGGCTTCGCTCATCGCAAAGGCGCTCTTGTCGCCGTTCTTTACCCAATCGCGCAAGCCGTTGATCCACGGTTCGGTGTCAACTTTGGTGATGCCAATGCCTTTGTTATTAGAATAAGCGACTTCGTTGGGACGCACGATGCGCCCCTTTTCATTGATCCAAACGCCGGTCGGTACGTTCACCATGTCGTAAAGGCGCGTCACGACGTGTTGCTTGTCAACCAACACCGTGTATTCCGCCTTGCCCGCTTCGATCCACGGCAACGCGGCTTTGAGGCCGCCCGTGTCTTCGGCGACTGAAATGATTTCAAAGTTCTGATTTTTCAATTCGCTATAAATTGTCTGCCAGCCTGGCAGGTCTGCGCGGCAACCTCACCACGAAGCCCAGGTGACGATCAACACTTTCTTGCCGCGAAAATCCGACAGCGAATGCAGCTTGCCGTCCTTATCGGGCAAGGTGAAATTCGGCGCCTGAAAGTTTTGAGTGAAGCTGTTTTGTGCTTCTGAGCGTTGTCCGAAATACCACGTCCCGAGTTCGGCATCGTGCGCGACGGGTTGTTTTAGCAGGCGGGCGAACTCCGTCAGATTGAACCACTTCGTTTTGCTTTGGGTTTGCAAAAACTCGGCGCTGCGTTTTTTCGGCAGCGGGAAACAGAGTTCTTCGCGGCATACGCCCTGGGGTTTATTGACGAAACCAGTCGCCGCTTTCAGGTCAGCTAACGTAATCCATAAATCATTCGGCTTGGCAGTCGCCAGTTTTGCTGCGCCGACTTCAGTCGCTTTGTTGTCGTAAATGACTACGGCTTTGCTGGTTTCAGTTGCTTGAACGTTGAGGGACAGCAACAGCCCGCTCAACAGCGCGTAAAGCCAATGTTTGATCGTGCAATGTTTCATAATGGTCTCCTTTGAAATGGTAATGCGATTTTTGAAGGCACTACACCATAAGCCAGATACCTCAAATCAGGCAATCATTTCATTGGCGGTATGGACGAATCGCAGTTGAGTGGCGCATACTCCGCCTGTAATTTCCTAACATTTCAACTACCTGTAAACACAACAATAATTCGTTCCCCCGCATTTGCGCCGGGAACCCACTCAAGGAGGTTTTTGATGAAGCACCGCCACCTATTCGCTTTCTGGCTTGGCGCCGCGTTGGCTTGTATGAGCAGTGTCGCCTTCGCCCAATCGTTCACCGGAGCCTTTGTGGGCACGGTCAAAAACGCCAACGGTGAAGTCATCGCCAACGCCGAAATCATTATCACGCAAGTGCAAACCAATCAGAGTTTCACCGTGGCGACGAATGGCAACGGCTATTACACGTCGCCGCCCTTGACCGTCGGGCTTTATCGCCTCGAAGCCAAAGCCACTGGCTTTCGTCGCGCCGTGCGGAATGAAGTTACGTTGCAAGTGCAACAAACCCTCACGGCTGATTTCGCGCTCGAAGTCGGCGCTGTCAGCGAAACCGTCGAGATCACTGCGCAACAGCCTTTGCTCGAAGCGACTACGTCATCATTGGGCAAGGTCGTAGATAACAAGCGCATCCTCGAATTGCCGCTTAACTCGCGCAACGTCTATTCGCTGATTTACCTGACGCCGGGCGTGTCTGGCGGCATCGGCAACAATTACAACCAGATGAACTATTCGGTGAACGGCGCGCGTCCGACGATGATGGATACGGTAATTGACGGCGTGACGGCTTCGTTCCCAACGGTCAATGGCTTCACCGGCATTTCGGTTTTTCCTTCCGTTGACGCGATTCAGGAATTCAAGGTGATGGGCGCGACCTATCCGGCTGAATTCGGTCGCAGTCTGGGCAGTGTGCTCAACGTAGTTTTCAAATCGGGTACGAATCAATTGCACGGTTCGGCGTATGAGTTCTTGCGCAATTCGGTTTTCGACGCGAATAACTGGTTTGAAAATCGCGCGGGTCGTCCGTTGGGCAGTTTCAAGCGCAGCCAATTCGGCGGCCACGCGACCGGGCCGATTCGCAAAGACAAAACGTTTTTCATGGGTTCGTATGAAGGCTTGCGGGCGCGCAGCTTTGCGCGTTCGTTGCGCACCGTGCCGACGGTCGAACAACGCAACGGCGATTTCTCGAAAACATTCAATCAGGCAGGCGCATTGATTCGCGTCTTCAATCCGTTCACGACGCGCGCCAGTGGCACTGCGTTCGTCCGTGATCAGTTTGCTGACAACAAGATTCCGGCGGCCTTGATGGACCCGGTCGCGTTGAACATCCTGAAATTTTTTCCGCTGCCTAATCAGCCGGGTGACGCGGGTACGGGCGCGAACAACTATCTCGCTTCGGGTTCGACGCAAATCAATCTCGACAATTTTGACGGTCGCATTGACCACCGCATTTCAGAGACGCAAACCTTCTTTGCGCGTTACTCGCATCGTTATACCAACGACGTGCCGCTTAAAGCCTTCTCTGAAGAACTGACGATTGCCGAAGGCCGCGTGATTCAGGAAAACCGCGCGCGCAATTTCGTGGCGGAATATACGCATACGCTTTCGCCTTCGACGGTTTTCACCGGACGCATCGGCTTTGCGCGCACGTTGTTCGTATTCTCGAATCAGGGTTTGGGTTTCAAACCTTCGCAACTCGGCTTGTCCACAGCGATTGATGGCGTAGTTGATCGCCAGATGTTTCCTGCCGTTGGCGTCGCCGGACAAACCAGTTTGGGCGGCAACGATCATCGTTTCAATGCGTTTATGAGTTATCCGTTTATCGCCACACTCACGCGCTCGCAAGGCAAACATAATTGGAAGTATGGCGGCGAAGTGCGTTTGATTCGCGTCAACGTATGGGAAGCGCGCAACGCGGGACAGTTCAATTTCACAGCTTCGATGACACAAGGGCCGAATCCGAATACGGCGAGCAGTTCGGCTGGTTACGGCTTCGCTTCGTTTTTGCTTGGCACGGGTTCGACCGGCAATGTGTTGATTCAGGGCTGGAAGAACGTTGCGTCACAGAGCTTTTATTATGCGGGTTACGTGCAAGACGATTGGCGTATCACCAGCAAGCTGACGCTGAATTTGGGTATGCGTTATGACTACGACGCGCCGCGCACTGAACGTTATAACCGCATGAATTATTTCGATCCGAACGCGGTTTCGCCGCTCGCGTCGAGACAAACTGATTTTCCCAATCTCAAAGGCGGCGTAGTTTTCGTCGGCGTCAACGGCACGCCGCGCCATCAATATTTCAAAGACACCAACAACCTCGCGCCGCGTTTGGGTTTGGCTTATCAAGTCAATGACAAGACCGTCGTGCGTGCCGGTTATTCGCACATTTTCGGCCCGTCGAATCAGGCGGCACAGGGAACCATCGGGCCGTTTGGTTTTCGCACTGAATATCCGTGGCTGACTACGACGGATGGCATTACGCCGGTCAACCTGTTGCGCAATCCTTATCCGAACGGCTTTCGCGGGTTGCCGGGCGCGGCGGACGGTTTGCTGACGCAAGCCGGAGCTAATTTGCAATCGGTGTTGCAAGACACCGTGACGCCGTGGGCGCAACAATGGAACGTCAACGTTCAACGCACGCTGCCCTGGCAAGTGAATCTGGAAGTCGCGTATGTCGGCACGCGCGGCTTGCAACTTTCGCGCAACGGCGAAGGCGGTTTAGATCTGAATCAACTTGATCCGAAACATCTCGCGCTCGGTTCAGCGTTGAACCAAGCCGTGCCGAATCCGTTTTTCGGTTTGGGTACGGGCGGCTTTTTCACTTCGCGGACGATTGCGCGCGGTCAGTTGTTGCGGCCTTATCCGCAATTCACCAGCATCATTCCGTTGTATTCAAGCGGCAATTCGTCGAACTATCACGCCTTGCAGGTGACGTTTGGCAAACGGCTGGCGAAAGGGCTGATGATTGACGGCAATTACACTTGGGGCAAGAACATCGAAGAGAACTTGAACCATCAGGATAGCTATAACATTCGGCAAAGCCGGTCGCTGGCTGACATAGACATCGCGCATCGTTTCGTCGTGAGTTATCTCTATGAATTGCCTTTCGGCAAAGGGCGGCGTTTTGGCAGCGACGTTCACCGCGTGGTCAATACGATAATCGGCGGATGGCAATTCAACGGCATTACTACGTTTCAGTCAGGCACGCCCTTGAGCATCACGGCGAATAATACGGCGGGCTTGTTCAATCCGCTGACCAGGCCGAATACGAATGGGAACGACCCGCGTTTGAGCGGCAAGGTTGACGAACGCTTGAATCGTTATTTCGACACAAGCGTTTATACCCAACCGGCGGCGTTCACGTTCGGCAACGTAGGAGCGACGGTGAACTTGCGCAACGACGCACTGCGCGCTTTCGACCTTTCGGTATTCAAGGAATTTCAGGCTATCGAAAAGATGAAAGTGCAATTTCGTGTCGAGGCGTTGAATGCGTTCAACACGCCGAGGTTTGGCTCGCCGAACACGAGCGTGACTTCGACGACGTTTGGGCAAAT
>JANNUY010000462.1:0-4119 GCA_031414155.1 Acidobacteriota bacterium | reverse complement strand
ATTCCGCTGGCAGTTCACGCGGACAGCCTCGAAATACAAAACCGGCAAACGGGCGCGCGGCTAACCTTGCCGATTGCCGCCACTTTCATTCGCGCAGGTGTCGTACCGAATACGGAACTGTTTGCTGAACAAATCGAATTGAATGAGGTGGGTTACGTGCGAGTGTTCGGCAATCAACAGACTTCGCTGCCGTTGGTTTACGCGATTGGCGACGTGTGCCAACCCGCTTGCCTGAGCGTAGCCACCGCCGTCGGACACGCCGCGCTCGCACTCAAAGATTTGCAGCATCGGTTGTCATCGTATTCGCGCTAACGCGGGAATTCACGTTGTTGACAACTTTTCCGAGCGGCACTTAGTATCCATTTAGTATCTGTTTATTATCTGTCGCCTTCTGAAATTCCACTTCCAACGAAAGGCTATACCCCAGAGCGCGGTTTGCTCGCGGACATCGTTATGCGTGTCGTAATCGCTTCATCTGAAACTGTGCCTTATTCCAAAACCGGCGGCCTAGCTGACGTAGCTGGCGCTTTGCCCAAAGCCCTCACGCGCATTGGCGTAGACAGTGCTGTCATCGCGCCGCGTTACACCGGCGTGGGCAAACGCAGCGGCGATGTTGTGCGCGAAGACACCGGCGAATTGTTATTTGATGACCTGCGCGTGCCCTTTGACGGAGAGATCAAAGGCGGGCGCGTCTGGCGCGACTGGCAAGACGGCACGCCGTTTTATTTCATCGAGAACGCTCAATACTTCGGCCACGGATATATTTACGATCAGGGTGATTGGGACGCGGAACGCTTCGCTTATTTCAGCCGCGCGGTGCTGGAACTTTGCAAGCGTTTGGGCGCTCCGCCTGACGTGTTGCATTGCAACGATTGGCAGACCGGTTTGATTCCGGTGCATCTGGCGACGACTTACCGCGACGATCCTTATTTCAGCCGCACCAAAACCCTTTTCACGATTCACAATCTGGCTTATCAGGGATATTTTTCGCCCGCGCTGTTAGGCAAGTTCGACATCCCAGTCGAAGCCCTTCGCTTCGGCATGGAATCGGGCGGCGCGGCAAATGCTTTGAAAGCGGGCTTGACGTTCTCGACCGCGCTCTCAACGGTGAGTCGCAAATACGCGCAAGAGATTCAAACACCTACTTTCGGCAATGGACTGGACGGCTTGTTGCGCAGGCGACGCGGCGATTTGCTGGGCTTGCTGAACGGCGTTGATTACAGCGAATGGAACCCTGAAACCGAGCGCTTTTTGCCTGCGCATTTTTCGATCAACGATCTGAGCGGCAAGCGCGCGTGCAAACAGGCTTTGCTCGAACGCTATCAACTGCCGATTGATTTGGATAAACCCGTGGTCGCCATCGTCTCGCGGATGACCGTGCAAAAAGGCATTGATCTCACGGCTGACGCGATGGGGCGCATTCTCGACACGGGCGCTTATTTCATATTGTTAGGTTCGGGCGACGCGCAATACGAAGGATTGTTTCAGCGCGTACGTGACGTTTATCCCACGCAGGTCGGGGTATATTTTGGCTTTAGCACCGAACTTTCGCACTTGATCGAAGCCGGCGCGGATATGTTCCTGATGCCTTCGTCTTATGAGCCGTGCGGGTTGAATCAGATGTACAGTTTGAAATATGGCACGGTGCCGATTGTACGGGGCGTCGGTGGGTTGGACGATACGATTACCAACTTTGACCGCTTGAGCGGACAAGGCAACGGCTTCAAGTTTTTTGAGTACGCGAGTGACCGGCTGGTAGAGAAATACTACGAGGCGTTGTTTAACTATTACGACGTGCCGACGTGGCAACGCATTCAACACAACGGCATGCGCGCCGACCATTCGTGGGAACGCGCCGCGCACGATTATCTTGATGCCTACCAACGAATTGTGGCTGCCAATTGATGGCTATACTACTAATAGGTAAATGGCTTCTGACAATCCTTGACCTGTTTGCTATACTGCCCGCCGTTTGTGGCACAACAGCCGGAAGGCAACATTTATAGGAGAAACCTTATGAGCGATTTTGTAACCGAAGTTTCTGACAACGTATGGGACGCCGAAGTCCTGCAATCTGAGCAACCTGTCCTCGTGGATTTTTGGGCTCCCTGGTGCGGTCCTTGCCGCATGCTGGCTCCGACCGTCGAACAGGTCGCCGAGCAATATCAAGGCAAAGCCAAAGTCTTCAAGATGAACGTAGACGACAATCTCGAAAGCCCCGCGAAATACGGTATTCGCGGCATTCCGACGCTGATCCTTTTCAACAAAGGCGCCGAAGTCGAACGCCGCGTCGGCATCCCGCCCAACGCCAGTATCGAACTCGCACAAATGATCGAACGGCAATTGTAATTTCGCCAGTGACTTCGTTAGTTGTCGGTAGCCGGTTGTCAGTTGTCGGTTCGTTTGAACTTGCAACCGACAACCGACAACCGACAACCGATAACCGACAACCGACAACCGATTTATGAATACAGATTTTGACGTAGTAATCATCGGCGGTGGGCCAACGGGATTGGCCGCCGCCGTTTATACGGGGCGCTCGTTGCTCAAGACGCTGGTGCTTGAGAAGGGCGTACCCGGCGGACAGATCGTGTTTTCTGCCGCGATTGATAATTATCCGGGCTTCCCCGATGGCATTTCGGGGTATGACTTTACGGATGCGTTTTTGCGTCACGCGAAACGCTTTGGCGCGGAAGTTCGTACCGGCTTGGGTGCTGAAAAAATTAACCGCAACGAAGACGGCTCGTTCACCATTGATCTTTCAGACGGCAAAGCGGTGACGGCGAAAGCGGTGATTCTGGCGACGGGACGGCATCCGCGAAAGCTGGACGTGCCGGGTTATGACGAATACTTCGGCGGCGGCGTCAGCGTCTGCGGAACCTGCGACGGCGCTTTTTTCAAAAACCAGCCCATGGCGGTCGTAGGCGGCGGCAATTCGGCAGTCGAAGAAGGATTCTTTCTCACGCGCTACGCCTCAGACATTAAATCAATCCATCGCCGCGATCATTTCACCGCGCAAAAGATTTTGATTGAGGAATACACCCACTCCGCGAACGTCACGCCCGTGTGGAATTCCGTCGTCGAAGAGATTTACGGCAAAGCCAACGGCGCGCAAAAAGAAGTCACTGGCGTGCGCGTACGCGATCTCAAGACTGACAAGGTTTCAGAGTTTGACGTGAACGCCGTGTTCGTTTTTATCGGCTGGCTGCCAAATTCCGACCTTGTGAAAGATATGCCCGGCGTCAAGCTCGACGAAGAAAACCGCATCATCGGAAACGAACTGATGGAAACTGGCGTGTCTGGTTTGTATGCTGCTGGCGATGTTTGCGTACGCCCGATTTATCAACTGGCGAACGTCGTCGCCGATGGCGTGCAAGCGGCGGTGTCGGTTGAAAAATATCTCGATTCCCTCAAAAACAAATAACCATCTGATTTGCCACATAGACACAGAGACACAGAGTAAATTCATCCAACCAGATAAAATCTCTGTGCCTCCGTGCCTTTGTGGCAAACCCTCTGAAACACGAAAATGAACCTCGCAATCATCGGCGCGCAATGGGGCGACGAAGGCAAAGGCAAACTCGTAGACCTGCTCGCCGAACACTTTGACATCGTCACCCGCTATCAAGGCGGCCACAACGCCGGCCACACTGTAATCATCCGCAAAGACGGCGTAGATCAAAAATTCGTACTCCATCTCATCCCTTCGGGCATCACGCATCCGGGCAAAACTTGCGTCATCGGCAACGGTGTCGTCGTCAGCCCTGAAGCCTTGTTGCACGAGATGGACGAACTCAAAGCCAAAGGCATCGAAGTCAACGCGCAAAACCTTTTGGTCAGCAACCGCGCGCATCTCATCCTGCCCTATCACGTAGCCCTCGACCGCGCCGTTGAAGTTTCGCGCGGCATCAACGCTGTGGGCACTACCATGCGCGGCATCGGCCCGGCGTATGAAGACAAGATGGCGCGGCGCGGTTTGCGCGCGGGCGATTTGACCGATGCGGCCAGCCTGTCTGAGAAGCTCGCGCATTCGGCGACGCAAGCCAATCGCATGATCGCCATGCTAGGCGGCGAGCCGATTGATAAAGGCAAACTGATCGAAGACGGCCAACGTTGGGC
>JANNUY010000461.1:0-2951 GCA_031414155.1 Acidobacteriota bacterium | reverse complement strand
TGGCACTGGGCGCAGCCGACGGTGAGACTCACGAAGGATTGCATCGCCGTGTTCACCATGTCGTCGCGGTCGAGGTGGCGGGCGACTTGACCATCGATCTTGCCCTCGGGAACCTCGGCGTGGCCGATGAAATCCCACGGCCCGGCGGCGATGAAACCCAACGCTTCATTGCCGTCGCGCGTGCCTGGGTAAAGCACATCTCCAGCGATTTGTTCTTCGACAAAGCGCGCGTATGGCTTGTCTTCGTTGAACGCGCGAATCACGTAATCACGATAAGGCCACGCATTCAGACGCGGCTTGTCTTTGTCGTATCCATGCGTATCGCCGTAATGAATTACGTCAAGCCAGTGCCGCGCCCAACGCTCGCCATAACGCGGCGAAGCCAGCAATTCGTCTACGAGTTTTTCATACGCTTGCGGGTTACGGTCATTCACGAATTGTTGGACTCGTTCAGGCGCAGGAGGCAAGCCAATCAAGTCGAAATACAAACGACGGATCATGGTGCGGCGTTCAGCGGCGGGCGACGGAGTTAAACCTGACTGCTTGAGCTTGGCTAAGATAAAAGCATCTATCGAATTTGAGATTTGAGATGTAAGAATTGCTGGCGGCACCGGACGTTTGATGGATTGCCACGCCCAATGAAGCGTCTCACCGTGTTTCTCGCTTTCTCCGTCCGGCCATTCTGCGCCCCTATCAATCCACAATTTGATGAGCGCGATTTGCGCGGCACTTAATCGTTCGCCCGTCGGCGGCATTTGTTCGCCCTCGGTTGCGGTAATACGTTCATATAGACGGCTGGCTAACGCATTGCCTTTGACGATGATAGGCGCGCGCAGTGCCAACGATTTCGCGTCTAAACGCAAGCCGCCGCTTGGTTTTTTTTCGTGGTGGCAAGACAAACAATGTGCCGTGAGAATTGGCTGAATGTCGCGTTCGAAAGAAACCTGTTGCGAACTTTGCTTGAGTGGCGCGGCGTTGCTGCCCCATCTAACTGAGCGGGCAAACAACAGTTGCATCAGACAGGCAAGGCCTGCCAACAAAACAAACGCTGGTTTGAGAGACCGCTTGTTCATGTTCAACTGCCGATTCAACTGCCGAACCTGAATAATTTCATAGCATTCAAGCCCAGCACTTTCGCTTGGTCTTCATCTTTGAGGTAGGGCAAATAAGCGCGGATTTTTTGATAGGCCGCGCGATATGATTCCGCCGTAGCGGTCGGGCCGAAGCCTCCGCCATAAATCATGCGGTCTGCGCCGTAAGCGTCGCTGAGTTGTTTGATCGTCACGGTAATGTCGCGGTGCGGATATTCAGTCTGGGCGGGAATCGCCGCGAGTTTCATCACGACGTTCGGCAACTTTGCCCATCCGATGACTGTCGCATGCTCATCCGGTGTTCCTTGAAACGGGCGTCCCAAATGGTCAATGATGACTTTGGTCGAAGCGAATTCTTTCAGATAAGGCGTGAATTGCGGCGCGTAACGCGGTTCGAGATGAATTTGCACCATCAAGCCTAAGTCAGTCGCTTGCTTCCAAAAAGCGCGCATCAATTCAGGTTTGCCGAAGGGGGGCAAACGATCAGGCACATAGGCGTGAATGCGTACGGCTGATACGCCGCCACGTTTCGCCAACGCGGGCAGTTGTTCCATCGAATCGGGTTGATCGGCAAAAACCAGGCAAGTGCCTTTGAGACGGCCTTTGCCGACGGTCAGGCAATAATCCAAATAGCGATGATCGTCCTGATAAGGCTCAGGGTGAACTACGACGGCGTGTTTGACGCCTGCGCTATCCATCAATTTCAACAGCATTTCAGGCGAAGAAACCGGGGCTGGTTGATAAGGTCCCTTGGGATGATAGGGAAAGCGCGCGTCGTCTTTGCCTGCGAAACAATGCAGGTGGGTGTCTACGATAGGATTGGCTCCGGCGAGAGCGTAGGGGGAAGCAACCGCAGCCATCGCCATCGTTTGAATAAATTGCCTTCGTGAAGTTTGTTCTTTCATGGTTTTATTGTTGTCTTATTTTTTTGCTGGGCTGTTTTCACTGATGCAGAACAATTGATTTTGCCCACGCAAGAATAATTCGCCTGCCACTATGACGGGAGAGGCAATGAAGAATTGATCTTCGAGTTGATTGCTGCCGATGACTTCAAACTGTTCGCCCATCTTCACGATGGTGACAGCGCCGCTTTCGCTGGCGAGATAGAGCTTGCCATCCGCCGCCGTCGGTGAGGCTTTGAAATTGTCAGGCGTAGGCAATCTTTTCTGATGGTAATAAGGCACGCCCGTCGTCGCGTTAAAACAACTCAGCATGCCGCTATCGGTTAGCGTGTAAAACTTGCCGTCGTGCAACACGGGCGAAGGTGTATAGGACAAACCGCGCGTATGGCTCCACTCAATCGCATCGCTGCCGGTCAGGTCGCCTTCGCGTCCAAGTTTGATTGCCATCAATTTCGGCTCGCGGTGTCCGGTCATTGCCAGCACGAGGTCGTTGTGCCGCAAGGGCGCGGGAATCGCATTCAGTCCGAGTCCGGCGATTTCCCAAATCAACTTGCCGTTCAGCAAATCATAAGCGCGGACTTTTTTCGTACCGTTCGTGATGACTTGCGTGCGGCCTTTGATTTCGGCAAACAAAGGCATCGCCCACGTAGTGATTTCATCACGCGACGCGCGCCACAGTTCTTTGCCAGTGCGTTTGTCGAGCGCGACGATGAATGAATTGGCTTCTTGATCGTGCGTGAGAATCAGCCAGTCGTTATAAAGGCCGGGCGCTCCGCCTTCGCCAAACTGGTTGCGCATCGTCATCTTTATGCCGAGGTCTTTTTGCCAAATCAGCTTGCCATCGAAGTCGTAACAAAAAGTCCCACGCGAACCGAACCAGACATAAACATACTTGCCATCGGTGACAGGCGAGGCCGACGCGAAACTGCCATACATGCGGTGATAGCCTTCGTGCGGT
>JANNUY010000460.1:0-8579 GCA_031414155.1 Acidobacteriota bacterium | reverse complement strand
GGCTTGATCGTCGGATTGGTTTATTCGACTTACATCGGCGCGGCGCAAATACAGATTCCGAAATACGATGCGAATATGTTGCTCGCGGCGATCAACCAATACGAACCAACATATTTTCCTGCTGTGCCTACGTTATTTATTTCGCTGCTCAATCATCCCGATGCGCCAACGAGCAAGCTGGGTAAAATCAAAAAGTTGAATAGTGGTTCGGCTCCGTTGCCGGTCGAAGTGATGGAACGTTTCGAAACGATGAGTGGCGCGAGCGTTTATGAAGGCTGGGGCATGACCGAGACCACGGCGATTGGCACGGGGACGCCTACGTTTGCGCGGCGCAAGCTGGCGAGCATCGGCTTTCCGTTTCCGAATACCGAAATGAAAATTGTGGATTTGGAATCCGGCACGCGTGAATTGCCCGTAGGAGAAGAGGGCGAGCTTTGCATTCGCGGGCCGCAAATCATGAAAGGTTATTGGAACAAGCCTGAAGCCACTGCCGAAGTGATAAAAGACGGCTGGCTTTATACCGGCGACGTAGCCCGCATGGACGAGGACGGCACATTTTTTATTGTCCAACGCAAGAAGGACATGCTCTTAGTGAGCGGCTTTAACGTTTATCCCAACGAGATTGAAGACGTGTTGTTCACCCATCCGGCCATCAAAGAGTGCGCCGTCATTGGCGTACCTGACGAATATCGCGGCGAAGCGGTCAAGGCCTTCGTCGTCGTCAAAGAAGGTGCGACCGTTACGGTCGAAGCGATCATTGAGTACTGCAAAGAACAGTTAGCGAAATACAAATTGCCTACACACATCGAATTCCTCGACGCGCTCCCCAAGAGCGCCGTCGGCAAAGTCTTGCGGCGCGAGTTGCGGGAAAGGGAGAAGCGGTAGCCGGTTGTCAGTTGTCGGTAGGGAAGCTAAGTCAAAACCTTTGCTCCGAAAACCGACAACCGAAAACGGGCAACTGACAACCAGTTGCACCTGTGAACCCTTTTGCGTAGCATCCGCGTCGAAGCCCATTCATCCCCCAATTCCAGTGTTGAGAGAGAAGTAGTTAGCATGGCCATGTTCCCGCGTGAGTCGAGTAGTGTGATTGCTGTGCCGGGCGAATTGGTGGGCGTACCCGAAAGTTCGTGGCGGTTGTTTCCGCTGACCGAACCTTCGATCAAGTTTATCACAATTGGCTTGGTGTTGTTTGATGGGCTATTGGCGATGGCGTTGTTCATGTTCGCTTATTGGTTGCGCCACCCCGGACATCAGGTTTTGTTTGAATCCCAGCATCCGTGGTTGCCGTTCCTGCCTTACAGCTTCCATTACGAATTTGGCCCTTATCTCAGCGTACTTTATTTCGTTCCTTTCATTCAGGTCGTGCTGTTCTGGTATCGCGGACTCTATCGCGTACGCGGCGAGTTTTCGTTTAGCGATGACGTCATCAATATTTTCAAGGCGCATTCGGTCGGCGCGCTGCTCGTCACGGTGAGCGCGTTTTTCTATCGCGGCGGCTTTGCCTATTCGGCCTTTTCCTATTCGCGCATCGTCTTTGTTTTGTATTTCGTCATCGGGCTGGCGGCGTTCATCGGCTATCGCGCGGCCTTGCGCGTAATGCAAACGTTTTATCGTCGCCGCCATCGCAACGTGATTCCGATTTTGATTTTGGGCGGCAACGACGTAGCTGAAATGTGCGTGAACGAAATCGCGCACGATCCACGTTTGGGCCGTCGGGTCGTAGGCATGGTCACGGCGGACGGACGTGCGCCGCAAAGCGAAAATTTGCGGCAGTGGCCTACGTTGGGGCGTTACGACGAAATGCACCGCTTCATCCGGTTGCATCGCATTCGTGAAGTGCTTATCACCGATCCGACGATTGCGCCGGAATTGCTGTTTGAAACGATGGTCAAATGCGGACGCGGCACGCGCATTAACTTTCGCATCGTGCCGAATTTGCTCAACTGCATTCCGCGTAAAACCTATGTCGAACAACTCGGCACGGTGCCGATGGTGCGCTTGTTCGAGGAACCGCTTTCGACTTCGGCGCGCTTGCTCAAACGGGCAGTAGATATTGTCGTCAGTTCGTTATTGTTGGCGCTGACGGCTCCGCTGTGGGTGTTGATCGCGCTCGCCATTAAGGTCGAAGCGCGGCGACGCGGCACTGACGGCTCAGTGTTTTATAAGCAGGAGCGCGTCGGTATGGATGGACACGTTTTTTTGCTGCATAAATTTCGCTCAATGGTTGGTGATCTTGAGGGTGACGATGCCCATCGCAACTTCATGCAACACCTCATTAAGACCGGCGAAGCCAAACACGCCAACGGCTCGCAGGACTTTTATAAATTCGCCAACGAACAGCGCCTCACTCACGTAGGCCGCTGGTTGCGTCGCCTGAGCCTCGACGAATTGCCGCAAATTTTTAACGTATTCAAAGGCGAAATGAGCTTGGTCGGCCCGCGTCCGCCGCTGCAATACGAAGTCGAATGTTACGAAGCCTGGCATCGCAAGCGCCTCGATGTGAAACCCGGCCTTACCGGCTTGTGGCAAGTCAGCGGACGCTATCACGTCTCGTTTGCCCAGATGGTGCAACTCGATATTTTTTACATCGAGAACTGGTCGCTTTGGCTCGACCTCAAAATTATTCTGAAAACCCTGCCCGCGTTATTTATGCGTGAACACGCCGCGCCAGAAAAAGCTGAATAATGCCGCGATAGTTGGTTGCATCAGCCCAGCCTCGTTGGCTAATCTACCTGCCGTCCGTTACTAAAAAAAATAACGCAACGTCCTTGCCAACGCATCGGCGCTGCACAACTAAATCCAGTACAAAAGGAAGAAGGAAACACCACCATGAAAAGTTATTTGAAATTATTTGTCGTGTTATGTTTGGCGCTGGCTGCCAGTGCAAACGTGGCTTGGGCACAGGCTTCGGGTTCGACCGCCGAGTTGCGTGGCCAGGTGGCTGATGCCAACGGCGCAGCGATTCCGAATGCGAAACTTACGTTGACTGATACGGCCAAAGGCACTGCGCGTACGGGCGTGTCAGATGCCGCCGGGGCTTACGCCTTTATCGGTTTGTTGCCCAGCGTTTATGAACTCAAAGTCGAAGCCGCCAATTTCACGAGCGGCCTCACGCGCCTCGAACTCACCGTCGGTCAACTCGGCGTTGCCGACGTAACGCTCAAAGCAGGCGGCGTGACTGAACAGATCGAAGTCGTCGCGGGCACTGAAGTCGTCGAAACCGCGCGCACTGAACAATCTGCCGTCATTGATAACAAACAGATTGCCAACCTGCCGATCAATCGCCGCAATTTTCTGGATTACGCGCTGCTCACGCCCGGCGTAGTGGATGCCGACAACATCGCCGACTCATCTGACTTTCGCGTAGGCCAAACGCCGCAATCGGGCTTGTCGTTCGGCGGCAACAACGGACGCGGTAATATGGTGCAGGTGGATGGCGCTGAAACGCTGGGGTCATCGGGCGGCGTACAAGCGACGGTTAGTCAGGAAGCCGTGCAGGAATTCCAAGTCGTGCGCAACAGTTACAGCGCCGAATTCGGCGGCGCGGCGGGCGGCATCATCAACATTGTTTCTAAATCAGGCAGCAATAGATATTTCGGTAGCGCCTTCGGCCTGTTTCGTGACAAGTCGCTTGATGCGCGCAATGCTTTTGATTTCAACCCGCAAGGCCAATCGCCTTTCAATCGCCAGCAATACGGTGGTTCGTTCGGCGGCGCACTAAAACAGGACAAGACCTTTTTCTTCTCGGCGCTCGAACGTTTGCGCCAAAAACGTACGGTCTTTCTTAACCTTAATGACGCTTCGCAATTTGATCTGAATGCCAACTCGACCAACTCGACGATTCGCTTGCAGGCCACGTTGTTCGATTTTCTAGCGAACAGCCCTGCGACGCCTGCCGCGTTGCGCCCCGTCGTCGCGCCGTTGCGCGCCGCTTTGACGACGACGAATTACGCGCGCACCTTGCAACTGTTCAGTCAGGCCAGCGGACAGTTCCCGTTCAAAGAATCGCAAACCCAATTCTCGACCCGCCTCGATCACAACTTCAGCGATAAGAGTACGGGTTATGCGCGCATCAATTTCACCGACGGCGTATTCGAAAATCAGGCTGCCGGATCGTTGACCGCTGTTTCACGCGGACGCAAGTTCGATGGATTCAACGGCGGCATTTTGCTCTCGCACAATTACCAGTTAAGCAGCACGACGCTCAACGAACTCAAGCTGCAATTTTCGCACACGCGCTCTGATTTTTTGGCGAACGATCCGAACGGCCCTGAAATCAACATCGAAGGCTTCGGCTTTTTCGGACGCGACATTTTTCTGCCGTCCAAAACCATCGAACGCCATTACGACATTTACGACAACTTCTCCAAGATCGCAGGCAATCACTCGTTCAAGTTTGGCGGCTCGGCTTTCATTCACGACATTTCCAGTTCGAGCGATACGTTCTTTGGCGGACGTTTCAATTTCGGCGCGGCGATTCCGCTGTCGAATATCATCGCGCTCAATCCGGCGTTAGGCCCGGCAGTGGCGACTGGCTTGTCGCAGTTTTTGCAAGCCGCGAATCCCGCGTTGCTGCCTGCGTTGGCGACGCCGATCACGGCGTTGCAATCCTATAACCTGGGCTTGCCCATCGTTTACCAGCAAGGCTTTGGCGACCCCAGCGCCAACAGTTGGACGAACCGTTATGGTTTTTATGCGCAAGATGCTTGGCAAATCGCGTCGAACTTCACCTTGAATTATGGCTTGCGCTATTCACTGCACGATGAACCGTTTTTCATTCCGACTTATAAACGTGACTGGCAACCGCGCGCGAGTTTCGCGTGGGATCCGTTCAAGAACGGCAAGACCGTAGTGCGTGGCGGCGGTGGCATTTTCGTGGGTTTTCTTAACAACGCCGTAGCCAATGTGACCACCGAACTGAGTGGCATGGGCGACCCTGGCAACATCAACATCGTGCTGGCGACGGCTACGTCAAATGCGCTGGGCTTGCCGACTTCGTTCACGGTTTATCAAACCCTGTTGGCGCGCGGCGTCATTGGTCAGCGTCCGATTGTGTTGTCAGACATCACCGCCGCGCCGATCAGCTTGACGCCCGGTCCCGGTCGTCCGCTCGAAGTTCGCTTCCGCCTCGGCCCCGATTACCGCAACCCCACAACCTATCAAGCCAGCTTCGGTGTGCAGCGCGATTTAGGTAAAGGCTTTTCGGCTGACGTGAATTACCTTTACGTGCGCGGAGCACATATCACCCGCAACCGCGACATCAACCAGTTCAAAGCCAGCGGCCCAGTCAATCCGCTCAATCCTGACGGCGGCGCGACTTTCGTGCGCTTCCCCGCGACCGGGCAGACAACCGACTTTCGCACGCCGACGCGCTTGCAAGACAACGTCTATGAAACGACGGCGAACTCGTTTTATCACGCGCTGACAATGCAGGTGCAAAAGCGTTTCGCCAATCGCTTCAGCCTCAACGCGCATTACACGTTGTCACGCGCGGTGGATGAAGTCACTGATTACAACAGCGATTTCTCGGCGCAGAATCCGTTGAACCTGCGCCTTGATCGCGCGCTGTCGTCGTTCGATCAACGCCACCGTTTCGTGGCGAGCGGCGTACTGCAAAGTCCGTTTGAAAATCCGTTCGCCAAAGACTGGTCGCTCGCGCCGATTCTCGTCGCGCAAAGCGGACGCCCCGTGAATTTGCTGCTGGGCTTCGACGCCAACGCCGACGGACGTTCGCAATCAGACCGCCCCGGCCAAGCCGGACGCAACACTGCGCGCAGCGAACCGTTTTACAGCTTCGACATGCGGCTGGCGCGGCGCTTTCTGGTCAAAGAAAACCGCTTCCTCGAATTCACCATGGAAGGCTTCAACTTGTTCAACCGCACCAATCTGCTGGGCATTAACAACACGTTGGGCGCGGCTTGCATTACTTCAGATGCAGCCAGCTTCACGCCTTGCACGGCGGCGGGCGCGGTGCGCATCACCAACTTCAACCTGCGCGGACGCCGCGACCGCAAGCCGACCGAATCGCTCGGCTTCACCTCCGCGGCTGATGCGCGGCAGTTCCAGTTGGGCGTACGGTTTAACTTCTGATAGGTTCAGCGACTCAAAGCTGATGAACCAAGAGGGCGGCAAGACGAAAGTCCTGTCGCCCTCTTGCATGAAAAACCGGGCAACACGGAGCAGTGTTTTTGCCTTTTCAGAAATGCTTCATTACACTGCGCCCCGTCCCGGATCGGGACAACACACGCGCCAACGTAAAGGAATGCCCCACTAACAAATAACACGGCTTGTATCACGCGAGTCATCATCCATCCTCGAAGCAAACAAGATGGTCGGCAAACTCATCGGAAAATACCAAATCATCAGCGAATTGGCGCAAGGCCGCTTGGGGCCTATCTATCGCGCGCAACTCGCCGGACAGCCGCCTGACCCGCAGCGCGAGTTTTTGCTGAAAACCGTCAACTTCGGCGTCTTCACGAAATCTTTACAGGTGCAACTCAAGGCGCGCTTTCGCCGCGAAGTCTTTGCCCAGCGCCAATTGCAACATCGCAACATAGTCGCGATGTATGAATTGCTCAACGTGGGTAACGAGTATTTTTTAGTCGGCGAGCATTTTACCGGCGCGACGTTGCGCGATTTGCTGATGCGGCAAGGCGTACCCAACGCGGTCGAAGCCGTCAGTTACGGACGCCAGATGTTGGCGGCGCTCGATTACGCCCATCGCGTAAGCTATCTCGACGAGTCCGACTTTCAACGCACGGGGTTGGTGCATGGCGACATACGTTTGAGCAATTTGATTCTCGATCCGCGCGGACGCGTGAAGCTCACCGATTTCAGCATCATTCAAAAAGTCATCGGTGGTGAGTTGCGCAAGATGTATCCCGAACTGGTCGCTTATCAATCGCCCGAAATGCAACGGGGCAGCGCGCCTGACTTTCGCTCAGACATCTTTGCGGCGGGCGCGGCGTTTTATGAAATGCTGACAGGACGCTTGCCGCACACTGCCATCGCCAACGAAGACTCGCGCTTTGCCCGCCCCGAAGCCGAAGTGGATGCCGACGCCTTGCTTGCGATTCGTCCTGATGTGCCGCATTCGTTAGCCACTGCCATAGCGCGCGCGGTGCGTCGCAATCCGACCGACCGTTTCGCGTCCATCGCTGAATTTCTCAAAGCCGTACAAGGTGTCGAAACGGAACTCGGCGGCGAAGCGGCCACGCGCAAAAGCCCGACCGGCGCATTGCCAGAATTGCCTTCTGCCACTGACCGCGTACCAACGGCTGAATTCATTGCTGCCGCCGCAAATGCACAAGCGCGTGCGACGGCACTTGCTCCGAAACCACCTGCGTCGCTGTTGCGTACACGCCAACCTGAAATGGCTATGGCCTCGTATGGTTCAGCCTTGCCCGCCGGTACGTCGCTTCACGTTGAGCCGCCCCTGATAGGCGGGGTGATGCGACGCAAGCGCGAACGCTGGTTGTTACCGGCTTTCATTGCCTGCGCCTTGGGCGGCACGTTGGCGGGCGCTTATTTTTTCTCATCGCCGCGCAGCAACGAAGGCTTGGCGTCTAATGTACCTGCTGCTGGCGTCTCTGCCGCCGCGCCGTCGGTGCAGGCTTCTTCGCCCAGCGTTCCTGTGAACAACGCCGTGTCGCCCGCCGCCATTGCTGTTGCTGCCGCCCCGCTACCGGCGGCGCTGCTTGAATCGCCGAAGCTCGTATTTGCACGGCAAGCCGAGCAGGGCGAACGGGTGGGCGAAGCACTCAAGGCCTACGAAGAATATGCGGCGGCCAATCCGAACACGGCTAAAGCCAATAACCTGCCCGCGCGCATCGCTGCTTTGCGGCAATTTCAAGGTTTCGTCAACAACGCCCAAGCGGCGCAGGCGGCAGGGCAATACGATCAAGCGCGCGTGCAATTCACCGAAGCGCTCAAGCTGCGCCCGACTTCGAGCGCAGCGCAAACCGGTTTGCGCGAAGCAGGCGCGCGCATCGCTGCGCCGCTCACCGCCCCGTTGACGGTTCCCGCGATCGCTCCAAAGACACAAGAGAAACACGAGGCTTCCGACACCAAAGCCGTCGAACCGAAAGACACCGCCGCGCCCGTCAAAACTGAAGAGACTGCTCCTGAAAGCAAAGAGGCCAAGCCGAAACCGATTACGCCGAAAGCCGTGTCGCGCCTCGCAGTGCCCGCGCGTAAGCCGAATGGCGGCGTTAGTACTGCGGCAATGAAAAAGCCTGTTGGGGTGGCGAAGCCTGCGGCGGCGAAACCTGCGGGAGTGGCAACGCCGCGCAAAGTTGTCGCCATCACTGCTCCTCCCAAACCCGCCGCGAAAAAAACGCTCACCATCACCGGCGGCAATCAATAACTCTTTGCCATCACTGCTTTGTGAATTCGCAACTCATCATTCCCGTTGGCACTCAAATCGTTTCGCGCACCGAGCTTTATGACAACGATGGCGCGTTGCTCTTGCCGCGCGGAGCCGTCGGCGTCATCGTCAGCCCGCCAACTGATCACCCCCTCAGTTATCGCATCCTTTTCACTAACAACGTCGAAGCCGCACTCACCCGTCAAGAGTTCTC
>JANNUY010000459.1:0-4638 GCA_031414155.1 Acidobacteriota bacterium | reverse complement strand
GCGCACGTCTTGAAAGCGCTTGCCATAAGAGCCGTCTCGTTCTTTTCTAACTGGCCTGTTGCAGCTTTTCTTTGAGCCAAGTGTTTATCAATGCCTCAGACGAAACATGCTTCGCTTTGGCGATGCGAGTAACTTTCGTGACAAGGTCTTCTTCCAGCGCGATGAGATGTTTTCTTCGTTTGATCTTGATCTCAAATTCGGCTTCCGGCATTTGCTCCCAATAGTCGCCCATGTCGTGCGAATCAAAGAAATCTACTAACTCAGCAGTCGAGTCAAATTCGGGCAGGGTCTTTGCTGTGCTTTTTGCCATATTGTTTTCTTAGTGGGCTCAAGCCGTCGCAAGGATCGCTGTTTTCACTGCCTGCGGTAACTTAACCGGAGCAAAGTAACTCGCGGAAAAAAGATAATCTTCGCCTGATTCGTCAACGACGCGAATCATGTGATGCCGCGCACCCTTTTCATCGGGTAACACGCGATAAACTTTCCATAGCTGTAAGGACGCAGGGTAATCTTCGTTGTTAATGCAAATGACAAATTGTGGTTTCGTACTCATAAACTTTAATCGAGAAGCTCTTTGATTTTCATTTCTACCTTGCCGATGCCGTGTGCTTCGTACCAATGCATCTCTGCGTCAAACTCTTCGCCGTCGTCCAGAAAACGAATTCGAGCAAACCCTTTCAACTTGTGCCACCGTCCTTTGCCGTAAGTCTTCTGTAACCACTTGAGGTCACGTATCTGGCTGCCCACAGCGATGATTTCGATGTCTTCAATTTTGCTGATGACTTCAAATTCGCTCATTAACGGTTAGGCCTTTTAACGACGTAGTTGGTCAGCTAGATTTTTCACTCGGTTTACTTATTCCTGAACATTTCGCTTTCGATAATAAGCTGCATCAGCGATTTCACGCCATAGCCTTTGCTCGCAGCGCGATCAAGCAGTGCTTCGACTTTCGGGCGGTCGCTGAATTGCACGCTCGCGCCGGTCGCAAAGACGATGAGTTGCGTAGCCAGGTTGCGCGCGATTTGCCGTTCGTCTTTGAGCAGCAAGCGTTTCAACTCGCGTACGTCTTGAAAACGCTGCCCATTCGGCAACTGGCCGGAAGCGTCTACAGGTTGAATATAGCGAAAGGCGAATTTTTGGCCGTTCTTACCGATGCCGGGGGCTTTTTCGCCATCGGCCAGCGCGCGGTATTTGTCTTGCCAGCCGCCGAAGACATCGAAGTTTTCGAGCGCGAAACCTGCCGGATCAATTTTCACGTGGCAGACGTTGCAGCTTGGGTTATTGCGGTGCTTGTCGAGCAGTTGGCGCATCGTCGTTGCGCCGCGTACGTCTGGCTCAATCGCGGTTACGCCTGCGGGCGGAGGCGGTACGGGTTTGCCGAGGATGCGTTCCATCATCCACGCGCCGCGCACTACGGGCGAAGTGGTGGTGCCGTTGGCGGTGACTTTGAGTACGCTGGCTTGCGTGAGCAATCCGCCGCGCACTGAATCGGGCGGCAAAGCGACGCGGCGAATCTGTGAGCCTTGCACGTTCGGCAAGCCGTAATGCGCTGCGAGCCTTTCGTTGATCGTGACGAAATCCGACGCGATCACATTACGTGCGGGCAGGTCGGCGCGTATGAGTTCGGCAAAGAACGCGCGCGTCTCGGCGATGGATGATTCGACCAGGTGGTCGTCGAGATAGTAATCGGCGTAAAGCAACTCATCGGGCGAAGTGATATTCACCTTGCGCAGATCGAGCCAGTAATCGAGGAAAGCGTTGACGAAGCGTTGCGCGCGCGGGTCGGCGAGCATGCGATCAATTTGCGCACGCAATACGGCGGGTTTGCGCAATGCGCCTTGTGCGGCGAGTTCACGCAAGGCGGCGTCGGGCGTGGAATTCCAGAGGAAGTAAGACAAGCGCGACGCCAGCGCCTGATCGTCCAAACGTCCCGGTTTTTCTTCGAGCGTAGTAAACGCGGGCGAACACAGCACGGCGGAATAGGCCGTAATCATCGCGTCGGTAAAGCTGCCGCCGTTGGTCAGTGCGGCGTCTACGAGTTTGAGAAAGCGTTGCGTGTCTTCTTCAATCGGCTGTGAATTGCGGTAAGCGCGTTGCAGGAAGTTGCGCAACAACCTTTCAGCATCGGCTGGCGGATTGGTCGAGACGATTTCGATTAGGCCTTTGGCGTTTTTCTTGAACGGCAAATCGCCGAACATCAACTTGTGGCCATGGCTCGGCCATTCGTCCCCAGAAGATTTATCAAAGACTGGCCCGACGACTTCGAGCCAGCGAAAGGCTACGCCGGGCTGCCCATCTTTTTCGGCCAGCGGATTGCGCCAGTTGGGCGGACGCGAACGAAACAGCCGCACGGCATCAGGTCGAATCGTTTCGTCTTTCAGTAACCAGACTTCGACTTCTTGCACAGAAGGTTCGGGCGACACATCTACGTTAGCGAGGTAGCGCATCTGGCGCGGCGGTATTTCGGCATAGAGCGTAATCGGTTCGCGCGTGCGTCCGGCGGATGCGACATCGCGGCTGGGGTGCCACCATTTTTCGCCCTGCTGTGGCCCCGCCCAAAACGAATGCGCGCTCAGCCGCAGCTTATAGCGACCGGGCACAGGAGCCTTGAATTGATTGAAGCGAATTTCGAGCGGTTCGTATGAACTTGCTACGACACCCATGCTTTCGAGTTCGCGTTTGGCGGGATCGGCTGCACCCACGGTCATCGGCGCTTCTTTTTTCAGCACTGTTACGTCGGCGGCATTGCCAATGAGCGGGAACGTAGCGCGTTCGGAGGCGGTGTTGAATTGCGAAAACTCGACGTGGCTGGTGAAGGCTTTTTGTTCGCGCGCGTAGTAACGCTTGGTCACGATTTCGGGTTGCTGTTCACTGCGCGCCATCACTTCGCGCAAAGCGTATTCCGCTGCTGTCAGGTAACGGCTGATTTGTACATGCGACACGCCGAGCGCCGTGCCTGATTTGTTGAAGCGGTTGGCTTCGCCGTCTTCGGGCAGCAACTCTTTGACTTGCAGCCAGGGCGCGCCGAGCAAATCGCGCAACGTATTTTCATATTCGTAGCGGTTCATCCGCCGCCACACCGCGCGCCCTTCGCGACGAATGCGCGCGGCGTCGGCGGCGATCAACGGTGACGCAAGGTTTTTGAGAAAGGCTGCGCGCGCGATGTCATCAGGTTGCGGCGCGGCTTTCGGCGGCATCTCTTTTTCGTAAACTCGATCATGCACTTTCACCCACGTGGCGAAGCTCGCCGCGTCGGCGTAATCATCCTTAAGCGCGGTCAGATCAAGTCCGGCTTTTTTGTTCGTGCTGTTGTGACAGACGAAACAGTTCGCTTCGAGAAAAGCGCGGGGCGCGGTGGCGCTGCTTACGTGAGGCGCTTGCTGACGCAAGGCCAGCCAGCCGCTTAACGCAAGCGTGAAAACTGCTATGAGTTTGATTCGAGTTGTCATGACGTTGCTCTGCGATAAGAGAATCTTTTGAATCTAAGGTGCGCAAATTCTAAAAGACCAATGCGTTAATGGCGAGTGGAACCAGTGCTGACAGTACGAAATTCTTGTATGGGTTTTCTGAATACGCGAGAGGCTAATGTTTTGCAGCGTTTTTCTTGCGCGTGCTTATTTTTTTCTCCCGCATCCTTTTGTCTGATCACGGGCTGTCTGATCACCGGCACAATTAGACAGAAAGATGTGGGAGAGAAAAATACCTGACGACCTAGTTCCCGGTTTACTGAGTGAGTTGCGGGCTTTTGAAAAGTGCGCCGCCTTTCATTACCAGCTTCACTTTGCGCAACGTTGAAATGTCGCGCGACGGGTCGCCTTCGACGGCAATCAAATCGGCCAGCCAGCCGGTTCTGACTTGTCCAAGCTGTTCGCCTAGATGCAGCACGCGCGCGTTGATTGACGTGGCCGAACGCAACACCTCAAGCGGCGACATTCCAACTTTCATCATCGCTTCTAACTCGCGGACGTTGTCGCCGTGAGCGAATACGCCTACGTCAGAACCGGCGGCGATGGTGACACCGGCGGCCAATGCGGCTTTCATCATTTCAGGCTTGCGCGCTTGATTGCCGACTGACAACGTAGCGCACAGCGCCACGCCGCGTTCTTTCATCAGCTTGAAAACTTCGGACGTACCCTCGTCGCCGTGTTCGATGGTTTCGACCCCAGCCAGTGTCGCGCGACGCATGCCTTCCGCCGTAGTCGCGTGTGCGGCGACGGGGATGTTGGCGCTGCGGGCAGTCTCGACGATGAGCTTTAATTCTTCGAGCGAGAACGTAGGTGCGGCCTTCCCTTTCGCCCAACGATAGTCGGCATAAACCTTGATCCAGTCAGCGCCCTTGCCGATTTGAGAACGTACGACGCGAATGAGGTTTTCGCCATCGGCTTCTTCAGCGCCTTGCGGCACGTTCCATTCAGTGGCGTAACCCTTCGGGCCATAACTGCCGCTCGCGACAATCGCGCGCGTAGTCACGAACATGCGCGGGCCGATGATGATGCCTTGTTCGACGGCTTGCTTGAGACCTACGTCGGTGTAATCAGCGCCTTCGGTGCCGAGGTCACGAATGGTGGTGAAACCCGCCAGCAAAGTGTTGCGCAAGTGGTTAGTAGCGCGCGCGATGCGCAGGCTCAGGTGTTCGCG
>JANNUY010000458.1:0-2742 GCA_031414155.1 Acidobacteriota bacterium | reverse complement strand
CGAAGTCGCGCCGATGAGTTTCATGAATTACAAAGAAGTGCGTCCGTGGGCGCGTTCGATCCGCGAAAAAGTCGTCGCGCGCACGATGCCGCCGTGGTTCGCTGACCCGAAACACACTGAATTCTCAAACGACCCGCGTCTTTCGCAAAAAGAAATTGACACTATTGTGAGTTGGGTTGAGAACGGTTCGCCTGAAGGCAATCCGAAAGAAATGCCGCCTGCGCCGAAATATACGACGGGTTGGCAAATCGGTACGCCCGATGTCGTATTGCCGATGACAGCCGAATTCAATGTTCCAGCCGAAGGCGTGATTCCCTATAAATACTTCGCCGTGCCAACCAACTTTACCGAAGACAAATACGTGCAATTTGCCGAAATCCGGCAAGGCGACCGCGTACATTTGCTCCACGTCATCGTCAGCGTGCGCTATCCCGACAGCGGCGAATTGCCGCCCGCTGGTAAAATCAATCCGGCGGCGCTTGGTTCGGTTCGTCGCTCTTCCGGTGATCGTCCCGCTGATTCTGACGGACGCTTAGTCGGTTGGGCTCCCGGCGAAGCGCCGCTTGAGTTGCGTCCGGGCCAAGCCAAGCTCGTCAAGAAGGGTTCCGTGCTGGTCTTTCAAATTCACTACGTCACCAACGGCGAACCGGGCAAAGACCGCTCCAGCGTCGGCCTGATTTTCTCGAAAGCGCCGGTTGAAAAGCGCGTCATCACGGCAGGCGCAATACAAAGCAATTTCGCCATTCCGCCCGGCGCGCCTAGTCACGAAGTCACCGCTGAATTCGTGTTCAAGGAAGACAGCCATCTCGACAGCTTGCACCCGCACATGCATGTGCGCGGCAAAGATTTCAAATACACGCTGGTTTATCCCGACGGCAAAACCAAAGAACTGCTTTCCGTACCCAAATACGATTTCGGCTGGCAATTGACGTATGTGTTTAAGGAAGAAGTCTTCGCCCCCAAAGGCAGCAAGCTCGTGTGCGTAGCCCATTACGACAACTCGTTGGGCAACAAGTTCAATCCTGATTCGACCGCTACCGTGCGCTGGGGCGATCAGACGTGGGAAGAAATGATGATCGGCTATATTGATTACACGCTCGACAAACAGGACTTGCGCAAGCCGCAAACGAATGCGGCTTCGAGCAGCAGCGGACAATAATTCACGCGCCCACGAAGCCACACGAAAAAGACGCGAAGTAACTTGAATCTTCGTGTTCCCTTCGTGTGGCTTCGTGGGCGAAACAGTTTTATGACGGTTTAACTTTGAGGAGAAAAACCATGAAACGAATTCTCATACTGCTCTTGGTCACGCTGTTGGGAGCAGTGACGCTCACTCGCAAGGATGAAGCCGCTGCGGTTACTTTCACCAAAGACGTAGCGCCAATCATTTTCACCAAGTGCGCCAACTGCCATCGCCCCGGCGAAGTCGCGCCGATGCCCTTCACGTCTTTCGCCGAAGTGCGTCCGTGGAGCAAAGCCATCCGCGAAGCCATCGTCGAGGGCACAATGCCGCCGTGGTACGCCGACCCGCATACTTCGACGGTGAAGTTCGGCAATGACCGCCGCTTGAGCGAAGCCGAAATCAAAACCATCACCGCTTGGGTTGAGGCAGGCGCTCCGAAAGGCAATGACAAAGACTTGCCCAAGCTGCCTGATTACACGCCCGGCTGGACGTTCGGCGAACCCGACCTGATCGTCGAGATGCCGATTGAATACGAAGTGCCCGCCGAAGGCGAATTGCCGATGCAAAACTTTTACGTAAAGGTTCCTTTCTCGGAAGAACGCTGGATTGAAAAAGTCGAACTGCGTCCCGGCAATCCGGCAGTCGTGCATCATTCCATCGCCAACGTAGTCGGGCTGCCCGCCGGAACCAAAATCGTCAACGGACGCGCCGTCAGCGGCGGCGTGGCAGAAGCTGGACAATCTGCGCGCGAAACCGGCGGCTTGAGTGAAGGCGGCGCGCGCGAAGTCGCACAGACACAGGATTCGTTCACCCGCTCTGGCGCGTTCAAACTCGTAGGCCAAGCGCCCGGCAAAGGCTTCGAGCGTCATCCCGCAGGCACGGCTAAACGCATTCCGCCGGGCATGTATTTTCAATTCAACATGCATTACCAACCCAGCGGACGCGCCGAGAAAGACCGCTCCAAGCTGGGATTGTGGTTCGCCAAAGCGCCGGTGAAATATGAAGTGCTAACCAAAGGCGTGACCGACAATGTTTTCATCGAAGGCAAAGAACTCGCCGAAACGCGCGTCATCAACGGCAAGGAAGTCAAAACCCGTGGCCGTTTGCCCAACATTCCACCGAACGCAGGCAACTGGGAAATCAGCGCCGAAACGCCGATTAAAGAAGCCATCACGCTTTATGCCTTTGCGCCGCATATGCATTTGCGCGGCAAAGACATCAAATACACCTTGATCTGGCCTGACGGACGTAAACAGGTGTTGCTTGACGTACCCAAATTCGATTTCAACTGGCAGCTTCATTACGAACTAGCCGAGCCGTTGAAAATTCCGGCAGGCAGCCGCATGCACGCCGTCGCGCATTACGACAACTCGGTCAAGAACCGCTATAACCCCGCGCCTGACAAAGAGGTTTATTGGAGCGAACAAAGCTGGGACGAGATGTTTATTCCGTGGTTTGAATACACAGTGGACAGCAAGCTGTTGACGAAACCGGCTGGGCCTCAAAGTGCGAGTAAGCAGCAATGATTCAGGCTGTAGAACAAGATGGCATCTTGTTCT
>JANNUY010000457.1:0-3973 GCA_031414155.1 Acidobacteriota bacterium | reverse complement strand
GGTTCCGGCGTGAGATCAACGCAAAAATCAGGTGAATCAAGACATGCCACACAATTTGTTTAACAGTTTGCAGGAGTTCGAACTCGGAAGCGGGAAGCGCGGCAAGTTCTATTCGTTGCCGCAGCTCGAAAAGGAAAACGTAGGCCCGATAAGCAAGTTGCCGGTCAGCATACGCATCGTGTTGGAATCGCTGTTGCGCAATGCCGACGGCAAGAAGGTCAGGGAAAGGGACGTGCGCGCCGTCGCCAATTGGGGCGCGAACGCGGAACGTACGGCGGAAGTACCTTTTGTTGTCGCGCGCGTCGTGTTGCAGGATTTCACGGGCGTGCCTTTGCTCGTAGACCTCGCGGCGATGCGTACCGCCGTCAGTCAGTTGAACAAGAATCCCAAGCTGATTGAACCGCTCGTGCCCGTTGATCTCGTCGTAGATCATTCCGTGCAAGTTGACGTAGCCGGTACGGCAGACGCGCTGCAAAAAAACATGGAAATCGAGTTTGAGCGCAACCGGCAACGCTACGAATTTTTGAAGTGGGGCATGCAAGCCTTCGATACGTTTAAGGTCGTGCCGCCGGGTATAGGCATCGTGCATCAGGTCAATCTCGAATACCTCGCCAAAGGCGTGCTCAACAAAGACGGCGTTTATTATCCCGACACGCTGGTCGGAACCGATTCGCATACGACGATGATTAACGGACTCGGCGTCGTCGGCTGGGGCGTAGGCGGCATCGAAGCCGAAGCCGGTATGTTGGGACAGCCGGTTTATTTCCTCACGCCAGACGTAGTCGGTTTCAACCTGACGGGCAACTTGCGCGAAGGCGAGACCGCGACGGATTTGGTGCTGACCGTGACCGAGATGTTGCGCAAGGCCAAAGTCGTCGGCAAGTTCGTCGAATTTTGCGGTGAGGGAACGGTGTCGCTGTCGGCGGTTGATCGCGCGACGATTGCGAATATGGCGCCTGAATATGGCGCGACGATGGGCTTTTTCCCGATTGACGAAGAGACGTGCAATTACCTCAAGGCGACGGGACGCACCGAAGCGCAGGTCGCGGCCTTCCGCAATTACTATCAGGCGCAAGGCATGTTTGGCGTACCCGCCAAAGGCGACATCGAATACAGCCAGTTGGTCGAGTTGGATTTGAGTACGGTCGTGCCGAGCGTCGCGGGTCCGAAACGTCCGCAAGACCGCATTGAGTTGACGCGGTTGAAAGAAAAATTCATGGATTTGTTTAGTAGTCCCGTATCGGAAAACGGTTACGGCAAATCGCTGGAAGCCTTGCAGCAACGCTACGAAACCACCATCGGCGTGCGCGGACGAGTGGCGGAACCATTGACCGGCGGCGGCGAACAGGAACCTGACACTGCGCCTGCCGCCAAGGGCGAAGACTTGAGCCGAAGAAACACCAGCACGCAATCTGAAGTCGAGATGATGAACAACCGTCCCACGCCGGATCGGTTGGAGGACGTACCGGCGCAAGCCTTTCCGGCGGCGTCGGTTGAGTTGGGACATGGCGATGTATTGATTGCGGCAATCACTTCCTGCACGAATACGTCCAATCCCAGCGTGATGCTGGCCGCCGGATTGCTGGCGAAGAAAGCCGTCGAGAAAGGGCTGCGTGTCAAACCGCAAGTCAAAACTTCGCTCGGTCCCGGCTCACGCGTCGTGACCGAATATCTGACGCAAACCGGCTTGCAGGAATATCTTGATCAATTGGGTTTTCAAGTGGTTGGTTACGGCTGCACGACGTGCATCGGCAACTCGGGTCCGCTTGATCCGAAAATCGAAGAAGTCGTTACCTCGAACGATTTGATTGCTGCCAGCGTGTTGTCGGGCAATCGCAACTTTGAGGCGCGCGTACATCAAAACATCAAGGCGAACTTTTTGATGAGTCCGCCGCTGGTCGTGGCCTTCGCGCTGGCGGGCCGCGTCAACATTGATATGTCGAACGAACCGCTCGGCGTAGGAAGAGGGAATCAGGAAGTTTATTTGCGCGACATTTGGCCTACGAGCAAGGAAGTCGGTGACCTGATGAGCGCTGCGATGGATGCCGAAACCTTCAAGCGGTTGTATGCCGATTTCACTGCGGAAAATCCGTTGTGGAACGACATCTCCGCGACCAAAGGCGACGTTTATCAGTGGGACGAAAAATCCAATTACATTCAACGTCCGCCTTTCTTTGAAGAATTTTCGATGGACGCCGGCACCGCGCACGACATCGTGTGGGCGCGTGCGTTGGGCATCTTCGGCGATTCGGTGACGACCGATCACATCTCGCCGGCGGGTTCGATCAAGGCTTCGTCGCCGGCGGGTTTGTATTTGCAGGAACAAGGCGTTCCACCTGAAAACTTCAACTCTTATGGTTCGCGGCGCGGCAATGATCGCATCATGACACGCGGCACCTTCGCCAACGTACGCATCAGAAACTTGATGGTTCCGGGCGTAGAAGGCGGCGTGACGCGGTATCAACCTACGGGCGAGCAGATGGCGATTTATGACGCAGCGATGAGCTATCAAGCCATCGGTACGCCACTCGTGATCTTTGCCGGGCAGGAATACGGCACAGGCAGTTCGCGCGATTGGGCGGCGAAGGGTACGGCGCTGCTCGGCGTCAAAGCCGTCGTCGCCCAAAGTTTCGAGCGCATCCATCGCTCAAATTTGGTTGGTATGGGTGTGCTGCCGCTACAATTCAAAGACGGCGTGACTGCACAAACGTTGGGTCTCACTGGCGCTGAGGCTTTCGACATTGTTGGTATTGACGCGGGCATCAAGCCGCGACAAAACCTCACGCTGGTCATTCATCGCAACGACGGCTCAACGCAAGAAGTGGAAGTGACGTTGCGGATTGATACGCCGATTGAAGTGGATTACTACCAGCACGGCGGCATCTTGCCCTTCGTGTTGCGGCAGTTGATTTCAGCGCAGTAGCCGTAACCGGTTGAGCCAGGCGAATTGAAAGGCAAGGTGCGATAAAGTGCCTTGCCTTTTTTGTATTGAGCGCAGTTCAATACGCGAACGATAAGGAGTAAATGCAATGTCTCAATTTTCTGTCGAACAAATAGTAAGCGCGATTCGTGAATTGACGCCAGACGAATACGCAAAGCTGCGCAAAGTTCTAGATGAACAGGATGACGCCGCACGAAAGCAGCGTGAAGCCGCCGCACGAGAGAGAGGGCGTCTTAACAGCTTGCGCGATTTCAGCGCAGACCATAAATGGCTGGTAGACAATCAAAAAGAGTATGCGGGGCAATGGGTCGCGCTGCTTTACGGCGAGTTACTCAAGCACAGCACCAACGCGAAAGAGGTTTTTGCTGCGGCCAGAAATACCTCGGCATTGGTTGCGTTGGTTGAGCCGCCTCGTGAACCCAATCAAGCCTTTATCAACTTAGGGTAACACTATGGCAGAACTGCTTTCTTTTGATGTGCGGCATCAATACGACTCGCGGTTGGTAGGCATCACGCTTGATGCCAATCTAACTTATGGCGACGTAGAAATTACCGTACCTGCCAAAGTTGATCCCGGTGCTGAATACTGCCTCTTTCAGCGCGAAGTCGCTGATGACTTGGGCATTAATTTGACCAGTGGCGACTTCAAACGATTCGACACACTGGCTGGGTCAGTTGATGCCTACGGACACACCGTCATGCTCTCGACGTTGGGGATTGAATTCGAATCGCACGTGTACTTCGCCGTTGAGTATGGCTTGAAACGCAATCTGCTAGGCCAGAACGGCTGGTTGCGAAAGATGTGCGTCGCGATCATTGATTACGACGCGACGATTTATCTCAGCAAGTACGACAGCTAAACCCAACCTCACCAATGAACTATCCCGCCGACCAACATTCTGGCTTGCATATCGCCCTCATCGAACCCGAAATTCCGCCCAACACCGGCAACATCGTGCGGCTGTGCGCCGCGACGTATGCGACCTTGCATCTCGTCGGCAAGCTCGGTTTTCGTATTGACGAAAAAGCCGT
>JANNUY010000456.1:0-1528 GCA_031414155.1 Acidobacteriota bacterium | reverse complement strand
TGCGAGTCCAACGCGCCAATCAGGAGTGGGATGCTTACTGGCAAAAGCTCTGTCAAGCGCCCGCTGAAAATTTCGTCTCGAATTAAATCGCACCCGTAACGCTGTATCGTCCAATCGGACAAAAAGAACTTGATCTGATTGCGGCGAGCGGCTACCAGGCTTTCCCGCCGCGCTTGCCTGAACAACCGATCTTTTATCCGGTACTCAACGAGGCCTACGCCACGCAAATTGCCCGCGACTGGAACGCGAAATACAACGATCCACCGGTGGGTTACGTCACGCGCTTTGCGGTGAAGAAAGAATTTCTTGAACGCTACGAACGCCAAGTCGTGGGTGCTTCAGTTCATGAAGAGTTTTGGGTTCCCGCCGAAGAGTTGGACGAATTCAATCGCAACATCGTGGGGCTGATCGAAGTCATCAGCGAGTTTCATAAACAAAATTAGTTATGCAGTTACTAGAAGACCATCTCATTCAAGCTACGACCGCTGATGCGACGATTCGTTTGTTGGCGGCGGTGACGACGACGCTGACCGACGAAGCCTGCCAGCGGCACAAGGCGACGCCGGTGGTGTCAGCCGCGTTGGGTCGTGCGTTGACCGGCGCGCTGATGTTGGGTCGTACGCTCAAAGACCTCGAACGGTTGACGCTGCGCTTTGATTGTCGCGGTTCGATTGGCGGGCTTACGGCAGAGGCGAGCGCGCACGGCACGGTGCGTGGTTACGTTAAAAATCCGCTGGCCGATGCGCCGCTCAACGCCGCCGGTAAGCTCGACGTGAAAGCTATCGTCGGCGGAGGCGTGCTCAACGTCATTCGTGAAATCGGCGGCGAGATCGGCCTCAACCCTGAACCTTATGTTGGCACGGTGCCGATTGTGTCGGGCGAGATTGCCGAAGACTTGGCGCATTACCTGTTGCACTCCGAACAGATTCAATCGGCTTTGTCGCTGGGCGTATTTGTCGAAGGCGAACAAGATCGCGTCGCAGCCTCAGGCGGCTATTTGATTCAAGTCATGCCCGGCGCGACCGAAGAAACTATCGTGGCGATTGAGCAGGCCGTGATGCAAGCTCCGCATCCGACTGAAATGATCCGGCGCGGCGCTGATGCCGAAGGCATGTTGCAACTCGTGTTAGGCGCAATGCCTTTTGAAACGCTGCATCGCATGCCGGTCGAGTTTCGCTGCAACTGTTCTTACGACCGCGCGATTCACATCGTCTCGTGTCTCGAACGCGCCGAAGTCGAAGCCATGCTCACCGAAGACAAAGGCGCAGAAATGACCTGCCATTTTTGCAGTGCCGTTTATCAAATCAGCGAAGCCGCGCTTTACGAAATTCTTTATCCGACTGAATTGGTGATGTAAAAGAATCTAGCCACGAATTAACACCAATGGCGTAATTGATTTGCGGCTTTAGTTAGTCGAGTTAGTAAGATGATCGGGGGCAGAACCCCTTGCACTGTTTTCAGGAAGTGTTTTCCAAAGCCGGTGACGGAGGCAGCGTACCGGCAATCAACGCCGTGAGTTTTTCCAGCA
>JANNUY010000455.1:0-1897 GCA_031414155.1 Acidobacteriota bacterium | reverse complement strand
TACGTCGCGTTGAGTCGTCGTTCTGCCGCTGATGCCGTAAGTCAGGACTTCAGCCCGCTTGCCGCGAAACGTGTGGTTATAGGTCTTGCCCGTGATGCCGTGTATTTCAGTGAGAGCGCCTTCGATAAACGGGCCGTTGACCCGACCCGCAAAGATCATATTCAGGTTGTAATAAACGTTCACATTGAACGCGCGAAAGCGCAGGTTTGTGCCATCCCACAGATCAACGGTGATGTCGTTTTCCAGACCTTCGGCACAGACGTTATTTTGCCCGTAAAATTTCAGCCGTCCCGCAAATCCACTGGCTGTTTTGGCATCAAGCGCCAGACGAACGCGCGCGCGAAAACCGGTTTCGGTCACGCCAATGTCGAAGACGAGCGGCGCGTTGGCGGGTGTCAGGTATTCAAAATTCCAGCCCGTGACTTTCCATTTATAGGCGAACGGGTCAGTCGGTCTGGCGTCGGTCTTGCCCGTGTGGGTGAAGCGCGCCACGAATACGCCCTCGACGATTTTGCCGCGATACCACTGCCAGTAACCCGCGCCGGTGCGGCAAAATTCAAGCGCGCGGGTTTTGTTATCCCACGTGATGTAATCCAACCGTTCAAGCGTTTTGCCTTGCTCGTCAATGCTGGCTCCGCGCCAGGTGCCGTCAACGCGCTCGAACTTGAAGATCATCCGTGTGCTTTGCGCGTTGAGATACCAGCGTCCGGCGGGATTGCTCTTATCAATCGGTTCAGCGTTGAGTGGTTGAGCGTTGACGCTAACACATAACAAAGCGAGCAATGCCCCCGAAAGGATTGCCAGACGCAACTGTGCTTGAGTTTTCATGTCCTAAAATTCCGTATTGGTAAACGCGCATCTGCGTTGGCCGCTTGAGAGGAAAGCGACGGTTGCATCTATTCCGAAAGGCAAGGCACGGGGATTTGTTGACCTGAGGATGCGCGCAAGGTCAGTGTTACAGGCATTTTCGGGGCTGCGCTGATAATGGGATGTCTAGTTTAAAGAAGGGCACCGAGCAGAAAATAAATCCGTCTCTTGATTCATAAATACTCTGTTTAGTTGGTTCTGACAATAAAATTCTTTGTGCAAGTGGCCTCAAGTTACCAATCCGCCTGCGAAACCGTCTTGGCTGACAGCAACTCAACGCGCTTCGCAGTTTCGCGGTTTCCCCTTTTTCGTTCCCGAAGCGAGCGCACCTTTTCAAACCTGAAACTACCAACCGGGAGAAACAACTGATGAGAAAACTATTTCTGGCAGGCGCAGTGTTATGCGCGCTATCCGTCGTGGCAGCAGCACAAAGCGCCAGCTTCGCGGGTACGTGGGAGCTGGACAAATCGAAAAGCAAGATGGATGAGCGGATGGCAAGCCGTCTGAATGGTCAAACGTTGACCGTCACACAAGACGACAAAGAGATCAAAGTCGAACGTAAAACCGATATGGCTGCGCCAGCAGGCGGCGGCCCTGGTGGCGGCGCGCCGGGTGGCGGTGGACAAGGCGGCCCCGGTGGCGGACGCGGTATGGGTGGCGGTGGAATGATGGGTGGCGCTCCCAACTCGACTTACAAACTTGATGGCAGCGAAGTCGTCACTGAAACCCAACGTGGCAAAACTACCTCGAAAGCTAAATTGAGCGGCGGCATGCTCGAAGTCAATTCGGCAGCCAATATCAACACGCCGAACGGTGAAATGACGATGAAAACCACCGAACATTGGGAACTCACCGATGGCGGCAAAGCCTTGAAAATTCATTCCGTCCGTGACGGCATGAACGGCCCGGTCGAAACGACGATGGTTTACAACAAGAAATAACTCGCTGCACGAGAGCGCAACCATTTTCAGCGGACAGCTTTTACGGTAAAAGCTGTCCGCTGAATTTTTTTACTGAGAGGAAATCTTCC
>JANNUY010000454.1:0-5571 GCA_031414155.1 Acidobacteriota bacterium | reverse complement strand
CGCGCTGGTGTTGCTGATGTGAGTCGGTCATAGCTGACGTAAGGTGTTCGCCGTTGTGCTGGCAAGCCAACGTAAAATCCATTCAACCGAGAGGACATTTCTGATGCAATGCAAATCTTTCAAACCCATCTGGCTGGCGCTCGCGCTTGGCTGGCTTTCGGCTTTCTCGTCGGCGGCAACCAGCGGGCAATCCCCGCAGGCAGTGGCCGCTTTCAAAATCGAAGACCTCGCGTGGCTCAGCGGCGACTGGGAAACCGCGCCGGGACGCATGCAAATTGACGAACACTGGACTCGCCACGCTGGCGGTTCGATGTTCGGTGTGAGCCGCACCGTAGCGGGTGGCAAGACGGTGTTCTTTGAATACTTGCGCATTGAGACACGCGGCACGGAGCTGTTCTACGTTGCGCATCCCAAAGCGCGCACGCCAGGCACTGATTTCAAACTGGTGAAACTCAATGCGCAGGAAGCGGTGTTTGAGAACCCAACGCACGACTTTCCCAAACGCATCATCTATCGCAAGAACACTGACGGCACGCTCACCGCGCGCGTCGAAGGTGACGGTACGGAAAAAGCCAAACCGCAGGACTTTCACTATCTTCCACAAGCACGGGCTCAAGCACGGGCGCAAGCGCGTTGAAGCTAAACACCTCGGTGCTTTTTCGCGGGCGGATGAAACAATAGGTTCATCCGCCCGCTTTTACTTCAAGCCTTTTACGAGCAGATAAGCGAGAGTGCCGCCGCGCCTATGCCGATAAAGGCAAGCAGACAAACCGCTACGATCATTTCAGAGGTGAGGACACCCAAGCCGATGCCGACGCCAATCAGCACGACGAAAGCTGCGATGACGCCCAGCAACAACGCGACTTCTGAAAGGTGCGGTTTATGGATGGAAAACATTGCGTATCAAGTTTGTTAAGAAGTGACAGCGAGCGCACGCAAGCGATAGCCGATGCCGATAACGGTTTCGATGCGATTGCCACATTCGCCGAGTTTTTTGCGCAAGCCGCTGATGTGTACGTCGAGCGTGCGCGCTTCGCCGTAATAAGCTAGGCCCCATACTTCATCGAGCAAGCGTTCGCGCGGAATCACGCGGCCTTGATTGCGTGTGAGAATCGTCAGCAGCCCCAATTCCTTGCGTGTGAGTTTGACCTCGGTGCCCGCGCAAGCCACGACATAAGCGCCGTAATCCAACCGCAATTGTCCGTCGTCATAAACTTCTGAAGCGGCTTCTTCGTAACCCGCGCGGCGCAATAAGGCTTTCACGCGGGCCGTCAATTCGCGCAAGCTGAACGGTTTGGTCATGTAATCGTCCGCGCCGAGTTCCAGCCCTTTAACCTTGTCGCTTTCTTCCACGCGGGCAGTGAGCATCAAAATCGGTTTTAAGCGCGTGGCTTCTTCCGTGCGAAAACGCCGGCAGAGTTCAAAGCCGTTCATGCCGGGCAGGTTCACATCAAGAATGAAAAGGGTTGTCGCGGACGGTGGCTCCGCCGGGTCGCTGATCTTGCGTGGATGTTGCGCAGGCAAGGCAAAGCGCAGCGCCGCTTCACCGTTGGCGGCTATTTGTGCGGTGAAATCCCCGGTGCGCTCAAGGTTATAGCGAATGCCTTCGGCCAAATCGGGATCGTCTTCAACAATAAGTATGTGTGGTTTCATGCGGCGGCTAGTGTGGCGCTTAACAAGCGCGGATGTTTGATAACTTGAGCTTCGGTCATAAACACGATCTGTTCGCAAATATCAGTGACGTAATCACCGATGCGTTCGAGGTGTTTAGCGACCAGCAACAGGCGCGCGGCGCGTCCGGCGGCCTGTGGATCGGTCGCCATGTAAGCAAGTAGTTCGTGAAAGATGCGGTCATAGAGCAGATCTACTTCATCATCGCGGTCAATGACGGCACGCGCGGCACTGGCGTCTTCGGTGGCATAAGCATCCAGCGCCTCTTTCAACATAGCGCAAACACGCTCGCTCATGCGCGGCAGATCAATGTAAGGCTTCAGTTGCGGCTCGTCGTTCAGGTCGAGCGCGGCGCGCGCAATGTTGCAGGCGTGGTCGGCGATGCGTTCAAGAATCGGTGTAAGTTTCGCCGCACTCAGCACGATACGCAGTTCGCGCTGATCCGGCACTTTCAGCGCAAAGAGGCGCATGCACATGCGATCAATTTCAAGTTCGTGTGCGTCTACGAGATCATCAGCGGCAAGTACTGCGGCGGCCAGTTCGGAATCGCGTTCGACTAAAGACCGCATCCCACTGTCAATCGCGCGCTCCACTTCGCCGCCCATCAGAAGTATCTGATCGCGTAACCCATTCCATTCCTGCTCCAACATCATTGGCATTGCTTCTCTCCTTCAAGCCGTTGCTTTGCGGTTGCGATATTCGCGTAGCCTAACAAGTGTCTGTTAAACATGTGTTACGTCTTCATCAAGTTTGCTTTAATTCGGCGCAATCCTGCCCCTTCAGATAACTCGTCCAGATAAAAAGAGAGCGTCCCCGATAATTAATAAGGGAACGCTCTTCAGAGACACAGGACTAGCACCTAATTAAGCCGCAGCATAAAGCCTCTATTTTAAGAGCGTGTTACACGCACCTTCCTTTTCCCTTAAATCTTTGGCCGCGCCCAAAAAATCACGGACGCATAAAACGACGCTTAAAACTTAAAGCGGGCTTAACCTCTCAGCGAGACGTTCTGCATAGAATATCGCTTACCGCTTTCAATCAGCTTCCGAACAACGAATCAGGCAGGAGCCTCGTATGAACCAAACCATTCGCAATCTATTTTTTTGCCTCGCACTCTTGTGTGCGAGCGTCACCATATTCGCGCAAGTAGACCGCGCCATCATCAACGGCACGATCACCGATGCCGCCGGTGCCAGTGTTCCCGGCGCTGAGGTTACGCTCACGTCAACCAACACCGGCTTGCAGCGCAAAACCACCAGCGCCGCCAATGGCGCTTTTGTATTGCCCGCGCTGCCTGTCGGCACGTATCTATTGATGGTCACGCAATCCGGCTTTGCCCCGACTAAGTTGGAGAACATCACGTTGAGTACTGGTGAAACGCGCACCTTAAACATCCCCTTGAAAGTCGGCGCGGTGGATAGCTTCGTCAACATCACCGACGTAGCCGCCGCTCCCGTTGACAGCGGCTCGTTCACCGTTGGCACGGTCATCACCAACGAACAGGTGCAAAACCTGCCGATGAACGGACGCCATTGGGCGAGCCTGATGGCATTGGCTCCGGGCGCAGTGAATACGGGATCGGGCAATCAGAACAGCACTCGTTTCAACGGACGCGGTCGCGACGAAAACAACTTCACCCTCGACGGACTCGACCAGACCGGCGTTAAAGACCCGCGCCAGGAAGAAAACCTGCGCCTCGTCGTCAGCACCGAAGCCATCGCCGAGTTCCGCATCAACACTGCGATCTATTCCGCCGATCAGGGCAACGGCGCAGGCGCGCAAGTCAATCTCGTATCGCGTTCGGGCACGAACGATTGGCACGGCAGTGCATTTCACTTTCTGCGCAACAATCGAATGGATGCGCGCTTGTGGAACGACAACGATGCCGAAGAAGACCCGTTTCAGTTGAATCAATTCGGCTTTCGTCTGGGCGGGCCGATTCGCAAAGACCGCAGCTTTATCTTCGGTTCGTTTGAGGGCTTGCGGCAGCGGCGCGGCGTGACCTTCACCAATCTCGTACCCAGCGCAGCCTTTCGCCAAAGCGTCGCGGCCAGTGCGTTTGCCAGCGCGCTCAAGCCGATTCTCGATCTCTATCCCGCCGGCACGGCGAACGTGAACGCGACGACCGACAGCCTGATTTTGCTGAACAAAAATCAACTCAACGAAAACTCGCTGAACGTGCGCTTCGATCATCGCATCAGTCAAAATCATTCGTTCTTCTTCCGCACCAACCTAGACGTAGCCGATGCCGCGCTTTACAACCGCGAAGACTCGCTCAATACGCGCAGCTTCGATTTCAAACCGGCGAATCACCTGTTTCAGTATCAAGCCGTCTTGACGCCGAACTTCATCAACGAGACGCGCTTGGGCGTGAACCGCTCGCCGCTTGATCGCGTAGACGGCAACGGCAAACTCGTTGACGGCCCGCGCATTGACGGTTACACGCGGCTGCGCCCGACCGTCACGCAAGCAGAAAAAGGCACGTCTTACGCCGTCATCAATAACGCTTCGTGGGTGCGCGGACGCCACACCGTGCGTTTCGGCGGCGAAGCGCGGCGCATTCACGTCAACGTCGCCGAAAGCACGATTCTCGAATTGCGCTTTCGCAGCCCCGCCGATTTTCTCATCAATCGCGTAGACAATTTCGATCTCAGCGGCGAACTGCCGATGCACGGCATGCGCCGCACTTATTACTTGCCCTTCGTGCAAGACGACTTTCGCGTGACCAATTCGCTGACGCTGAATCTGGGCGCGCGCTATGAGTACTACTCCGTTGGCAAAGAGGTGCGTGATCGCGGGCGCGTATTCGATTTCAAATGCGGCGGATACTGTCCCGCAGGTACGCCGTGGTATGCGCCCGACCGCAACAATCTCGCACCGCGCTTGGGTTTCGCGTGGTCGCCGTCACGGCTCAACGGCAAGACGACGGTGCGCGGCGGCTTCGGCATTTTTTATGGTGCGGGACAAAACGACGATATCAACGCGGCGATTGACAACGCGCGCGACCGCTTCCAACTGACGCGCACTCAATTGGCTACATTGAGTTATCCGGTCACGGCGTTTGTCGGACAAGGCCGCCCCGCCGTACCCGCGCCGCGCGCGCTGGATTTGGAACGCCGCGATTTCTATTCGCAAAACTGGTCGTTGAGCCTCGTGCAGGAATTGCCGCTCAAGTTCACCGGCGTGGTTGGATATGTCAGCAATTCGGCGCACAAACTTTTCAACCGCACCAATCTCAACGTCATCACGCCCGGCACGACGACCCGCCCGCTGCCGACTTATGGCGAAGTGGACTCGAAAGAAAATCGTGGCAACAGCAATTTCAACGGCTTGCAACTATCGTTGTATCGTCGGCTGGGACGCGGCTTCACGCTCGGCACCGAATATATGTGGTCGCACGCGATCAGCGATTTCGGCGGATCGGGCGAAAGCGAGCAACCGCAAGACGTATTCAACTTGCGCAACGAACGCGGCAATACCGAATTCGACGTGCGGCAAAATTTCACGACGAATTACGTGTTGGAATTGCCCTTCGGCAAAGGCCGTCGCTGGCTCAACGAAGGCGCGGCAAGCGGGTTGCTGGGTGGTTGGCAATTGAGCGGCGTGACCTACGCCCGCACCGGTCGCGCCATCAACGTCACGATCAGCCGCGCCGCGACGTTGCTGCCCGATCAAAACGCCCGCAGCATTCAACGCCCCAACTTGCTCGTTGGCGTAGACGTCATCGGCAACTCCAGCGGCAATCGCGGATTCATCAATGCGGCGGCGTTCGGCTTGCCCGCGCGCAATGTTTACGGCAACGCGCCGCGCAACGCCGCGCGCGGGCCGGGCTTGTTTCAATCCGACGCTTCGTTGACGCGCACGATTGCGCTCAAAGAACGCCACAAACTCGACCTGCGT